>JBDSJK010000169.1:0-8229 GCA_039917535.1 Burkholderiales bacterium | reverse complement strand
CCGGCGGCCCAATAATTTTGGATGTCATAAACCACGCCGTTCGGTGCGCGCAGCACCGGTGGATTTTGTTGCATGCCCCAGGCATCGGTTTCAAACGTGGCGTTCCCCCAAGCTTCAAACCAGCCGTCGGGAATCAGATCTTTTTCTGCGGGATCATGGCTTGTGCCGTGGCGCATAACCTGGAGCGCGGTAGCGGGAGATCCCGACGCTTCAAACATAAGTCCGCACTGCACCGTACTCGCGGCGACGAGGTCGCCGTTCCACTCACCGGCGCTGATCACCGGCGCTGAGCGACTGGGCCGTCAGCAAAGATCGCTTCGAGCGCGGCGACATCCTTGTTGATCATCGCCTGATAACGCTGATCTTCGAGCGCCGGAATCTCGCCCTTATTGCTTTCCTTATCCATCATTTTCATTCCTTAATTTGGGTAACGGTCGTGGAGTTTGAACATAACATTACGATCTGGGATTCCGAATGGAACGTACTAGTCGCACTACACAACGGTAGTTTCACATTCTCGGCAGGCCTATCGAAACGGAACGAATTAAATTTTTCCGCTTTCACCTCGTTTTAGAAACTCGCCCATGCCCTCGCGCCCGCGCCAGGTCTGCCCCTCTACGATGCATTGGCCGCGCAGGAATACCTTCTTCACTCGACCCGTGAGCGAGCGGCCTTCGAATAGCGAATAGTCGATGCGGCTATGGTGCTCCGCAGCGCGGATGGTCCATTGCTCTTTCGGATCGAACAGGACGATGTCGCCGTCGGAGCCGACCGCGATGGTACCCTTCTTTGGAAAGATGCCGAACAGCTTAGCCGGCGCGGTGGAGGTGATCTCGACAAAGCGATTCAACGACATGCCGTTCTTGCCCACGGCGCCGTCGAAGATGAGCGGCATGCGTGTTTCCACGCCGGGCGCGCCGTTGGGGATTTTGCTGAAGTCGCCCGCGCCCTGTTGCTTGGAATACTTCATGCCGTAGGGCTGCTCGTTGAAGCAGAACGGGCAATGGTCTGTTGATACTACTTGCAGATCATCGGTCTTAAGGCCGCGCCAGAGTTGGTGCTGATGATGATGAGCGCGCAGCGGCGGCGTCATCACATATTTTGCGCCTTCGAATTCTGGACGTTCGTATTCCTCCGCCGTCAAAAACAGATAGTGCGGACAGGTTTCAGCGTGAACCGGAATGCCACGATCGCGCGCTTCCGTGACCGCCGACAGCGCCTCACCGGCCGACAGATGAACAATGTAGAGCGGCGTGCCCGCGAGTTCCGCGAGCCGGATGGCACGGTGAGTCGCTTCGCCCTCCAAGATCGACGGCCGCGTAGTGGCGTGGTACTTCGGTGCGCGCAGTCCGGCCGCGACGGCTTCTTGTACCAGCACCGAGATCACATGCCCATTCTCCGCATGAACGCAGGTCATCGCGCCATTCGCGCCGGCGACACGCATGGCCTTGAAGATCGATCCGTCATCCAACATCAACACGCCCGGATAAGCCATGAACAGTTTGAAGCTCGTCACGCCCTCGTGGTTGATCAGCGTTTTCATGTCGAGGAGACTTTGGTCGTTCACGTCGAGCATGATCATGTGGGCACCCACGTCCACACAGGCGCTGGTGCGGCGCTTGTGCCAGCCTTCAAGTCCGGCTAACGGACTGGTGCCGCGATCCTGATTGCAGAAATCGATAAGCGTCGTGGTGCCACCGAAGGCCGCCGCCTTGGTGCCGCTGCCAAAGGTGTCCACCGTGTAGGTCGGGCCGAACTCCCAGTCGAGGTGCGTATGCACATCCACGCCACCGGGCAACACCAGCAGTCCGCTGGCGTCGTGGACTTCCACATCGGCGCCGATAGTAATGTTCTTGCCGATGGTTTCAACGCGGCCGTCAATGACCAAGAGGTCAGCGGTATAGTCATCCACCGCCGTGACAATGCGGCCGTTCTTGATGAGTGTTGTCGTCATTTCAATCTTCCTCCAGTGATCCGACTATGGGTTATGTCGCGACGGGTTGTTGGGATGGGTGGTCCAGTTGGCGTAGTCCTGCACTGGTTTGCCGGTGCGTGGATCGACGCCGCCGATTGGCAGCACTTCCATAGTGATGCAATTTTCCACCGGACAAACATTCACGCAAAGGTTGCAGCCCACGCATTCCTTGTCGATGACCTCGAAGTGGCGTCGGCCGTTCTTTGCCTTGGTGATGGCTTGGTGCGAGGTGTCTTCGCACACGATGTGACAACGGCCGCATTGAATGCACAGGTCCTGATCGATGCGCGCCTTGATGGTTTCATTAAGATTCAACTGTTCCCAGTGAACAAAATTGGGCACCGCTTTGCCGACGAAATCCGTGAGCTTGGTGTAACCTTTGCTGTCCATCCAATTGCTCAAGCCGTCGATCATCTCTGCGACGATCTTGAAACCGAATACCATCGCCGCGGTACACACTTGCACGTTCGCCGCACCCATTGCCATGAATTCCGCCGCGTCACGCCAGTTGGCGATGCCGCCGATTCCCGAGATGGCCATGCCCTTGCATTCCGGGTCGCGTGCGATCTCGCCCACCATGCGCAGCGCCACAGGTTTGATGGCCGGGCCGCAATAGCCGCCGTGGGCGGCCTTGCCGTCGACGCTGGGGCTGGGCGCCATGATGTCCAGATCCACGCCCATGATGGCGCTGATGGTGTTCACCAGCGAAACCGCGTCAGCGCCACCCACTTTCGCCGCGCGCGCCGGGGCGAGAATGTTAGTGACGTTCGGTGTGAGTTTGGGCATGACCGGTAAGCGCGAATACTGCTTACACCAGCGTGTCACCATCTCTACGTATTCCGGCACCTGCCCCACCGACGAACCCATGCCGCGTTCCGACATACCGTGCGGGCAACCGAAGTTGAGTTCGATGCCGTCTGCACCCGTGTCTTCGACCATGGGAATGATGTTCTTCCACGATGCCTCTGTGCAGGGCACCATGAGTGAAACCACCAACGCGCGATCGGGCCAATCGCGCTTGACCTGCTTGATCTCGCGAAGATTTACATCCAGTGGCCGATCGGTGATGAGTTCGATGTTATTGAAGCCGATCAAGTTGCGCGACGTGCCAAGCAGCGCGCCATAGCGTCGACCGTTCACATTGACGATGGGCGGGTCTTCTCCAAGAGTTTTCCAGACCACGCCGCCCCACCCCGCTTCAAAGGCGCGGTTGATATTGTATTGCTTATCCGTCGGCGGTGCGGACGCAAGCCAAAAAGGATTTGGCGACGCGATACCAAGAAAATTGCCATGCAGATCAGCCATGTCTTATCCTTGAGTTGTTATCCTGTGCGCAGAAAGCGATCGATGGATTGTGCTGCGCGCTTACCGTCTTCGACCGCCGCTACGGTCAAGTCCTGTCCGTCGGCGACACAGTCGCCACCCGCCCACACGTTAGCAAGCGAGGTCTTGCGATCGGCATCCACGGAAAGTCTACTGTTCTTAAGTTCCAGCAAGTCCACGCTGCCTGTCACGGCGCTCTTCACAAAGGTCTGGCCGATGGCCTTGAACAGCATGTCCGCAGTAAGGGTGAAGGTCGCGCCGATGGCGACGACCTTGCCATTTTCGTCGAGTTGCGTGTACTCAAATTCAACGCCGATGAGCACCCCATTGTCGACCATTAAGCGCCGCGGGCCGCCCCAGTGCTTGATCTTCACGCCACTGACCTGCGCCCAATTTTGTTCCTTTTCGCTGCCGCTCATGTGTTCCGCGCCGCGCCGGTAGACGATGGTCACGTCTTCGGCGCCGAGGCGCTTGGCCTGACTCGCGATGTCGATGGCCGTCATACCGCCGCCAATGACGACCACTCGACGGCCCACGGGCAGTGCGGACAGGTCCTTGGCTTGACGCAGCTTCGCGATATAGTCGACCGCATCGTAGACGCCACTCACGGTTTCCGCCTCCAGTCCCAGCGCATTGACGCCGGCAAGACCCAACCCCAGGAACACCGCGTCGTATTGCGCGCGCAGGTCGGCCAAGCTGAAATCACGACTGAGGGATTGATTAAGACGCGACTCGATGCCGCCGATGTCGAGTAGATAGGCCACTTCGCGCTGCGCGATATCGTCGTTCACTTTGTAAGCCGCGATGCCGTATTCGTTGAGCCCCGCCAGCTTGTCGCGCGCCTCGAAAACGATGACGCTGTGACCCAGCATCGCTAAACGATGCGCGCAAGACAGTCCCGCAGGTCCTCAGCCGATCACCGCCACGCGCTTGCCACTGACGGGCGCGCGCTTGAACAGTTGGATCTTGTTGGCGAATAGCCAATCGGTGGCATGGCGCTGCAGCGCACCAATGGCGACGGGCCTATGTTCTTTGGTGTTGCGCACGCAGGCACCTTCGCACAACACCTCAGTGGGGCAGACCCGAGCGCACACGGCGCCCATGATATTTTCTTTCAGGATGTCGTGGGCGGAACCCTTGATGTTCCCGGTCGCGATCTTGCGAATGAAGCTCGGAATGTCGATGCCGGTGGGGCAGGCCGTGGTGCAAGGTGCGTCGTAGCAATAGTAGCAACGGTCGCTTTCGATCAATGCTTCGTTGGCTGTGAGCGGCGGATGGGAATCGGCAAAATTGCGCTGGTAGTCTTCCGGCCGCAGACGGCCGCTTGCGATGTCGTGCGTTGGTTTAATTTCGGTCACGGATGCAGTCCCCGTTGATTTCGCTCCATTGCCTCTACCTCAGGGCGCCACGTCGGCGAAGACCTGCTTGAGATCGCCGCGCGCCTGTGCATCGGCCAGCGCCACCATCAAAAGGATACGCGCTTTCGTTCCCTTGAGATCGCCGCCGAAAATTACCCCTGCGTCCTGCAGGTCGCGCCCACCGGTGCCGTGCTTGCTGCCATAAATGGGCTCTACTCGTCCCACCGGGCAGCGCGATGTGATGACGATGGGAAAACCTTCCTTTGCCAGGCGGTGAACGCTAGGCACAAGCTTTGGCGTGACGTGGCCGCGCCCGGAACCCTCCAGAACAATACCCTGGGCACCCGCCGCCAGGGCCGCGTGAACGAACACGTCGTCCATGTCGAGCGCGACTTTAATGAGATCCACGCGCTTGTCGAGGCGATCGATCGTGAAGCGCCGCAGCGGCGCGGGATGGCGGCGAATAATGACCTTGTCTCGATCGACCACGCCGAGCGGTCCAATGCCCGGCGACTGAAAGGTTTCCAGCGCGCTAGCGTGGGTCTTCGCCACATCGCGCGCGGCGTGTAGTTCGCCGTTGAAGCACACCACGGCTCCTATTCCGGTCAACGCCTCGTTGCAAGCCGCGCGGATGGCATTGCGCAGGTTGCGCGGCCCATCGGATTGAGGTTCGTCGGCGGCGAGCTGGGCGCCGGTGAAGACGAGGGGCTTGTCGGAACGCAGCAGCAGTGCGGCGAGGAAGGATGTCTCTTCCATGGTGTCGGTGCCTTGGGTGACGACAACACCCGTGACATCGTCGCGCGCGCATACTGAATTGATGCGATGGGCGAGCCGAGTCGCATCTTCGATGCTGAGATCAAAGCTCGCAATGGTGGAAAAGTTGTCGATTTCCAGCGGCGGCAAATCCGCAGCCGCGCCTAGGGCCGCGATGAGCTCCTCGCCGCGCGTAACTGCAACCACGCGTACGAGCCCGGCATCGTAGCGCGATGCGATAGTGCCGCCGGTGCTGATCACTACGATGCGCTCGGACATGGGCGTTGTTCCGTTGTCGGGCGAAAGCGCTCTAGACCGCGACTGCTTCCGACGCCAGCCGGTTGAACGCCGCAAGCGAGCGGCGCAGCCGCGCTTGCTCCATGCCGCGGGTGATGAAGACGATGTGCGAACGGCGATCCTTGCTCGGCCATTTGTCCAGATGTACCGGCGGGTGCACCAGGTGCTGCACACCGTTGATCACCACCGGTGCGGCCATGCCGGTGACATTGAGAATACCCTTGACGCGCAGCACGTTTTCGCCGTGGCGATTCAATAGCATGGTGAGCCAAATGCCGAAGACGGTCCAATCCAGCGTGCCGTCGAGCGTGAGGCTGAAACTGGAAATTTGCTGATCGTGGCGTGAATCGTCGTGGTGATCGCGGTGTTCCCCACTATGCTCGGCGTCGCGCCGCGATTCCTCTTGGAACCAGCCCTGAACCGCCGCGCTCTTGGTCGCGGGATCGTAGAGATCGCTGGTCAGCATGATATCCGCGTCGATGGGGTCCGTGCAGGCATCGAACCGACGCGCCGATGGATTAAGCTGCACCAGAATGCGGCGCGCCTGTGCGGTAGCTTCCGGTTCAGCGATATCGGTCTTGGTGATGACCAAATGGTCAGCGACGGCGACTTGTTTCACGCCCTCGGGATTGCGCGTTACGTGCCGCTCCGCATTGACCGCATCGACGGTGGTGATGACGTTCCCCAGCCTGAAGTGGTGACGCAGCACCGGTTCGGCGAACAGCGTGTAGAGTATCGGCGCCGGATCGGCGAGTCCCGTGGTCTCGATCACGACGCGATCGAATTGGGGAATCTCCCGGCGTTCGCGTTTGCTCAACAGATCACGCAGCGCCGCGTTGAGGTCGTCGCGTATGGTGCAGCAAATACAACCGCTTTGCAGCAGCACCATGGATTCGTCGACCTGGCGCACCAACAAGTGATCCAGCCCCACTTCGCCAAATTCATTGATAAGCACCGCGGTGCGCGCCATCTTCGGCGAGGTTAGCAGCCGCTGCAACAGGGTGGTCTTTCCACTGCCGAGGAATCCGGTAATGACGTTGACAGGCGTGAGTTCGGCGTAGGCCATGGCGCGATTAATAAGCGCGCTCAAGGGTCTCGATGAGCTGCTCGTCAAGCGGATCGAGGTTGCGCTTGCGCAGCGCTTCGGCCGCAGGCCACAGCGCGGCAATGTTGTCGATAATATGGCTCTGGCCGGTCTGGCCACTCACGATGTAGGAACTGCCGCTCCAATCCGCGAGCTTGAGGCCGTAGAATTTCAGCACTTTGTTAGTAATGGCGACGCGATGCAGCCGATCATGGCGTCGCGTACGTCGCAGCTCGGGCTCCAGTGCGGCGGATGCGTCGGTCCAATGATCCGCGCCCTGAAAAATCCCACACAGACCACACATGAGACTATCTCACCGCCACCGTCGCCGGCCCCACTAGTGCGGGTGCGCCCGCCGCGTTGGGCGCGAGGTAATGCAATTCATCGGCAGACCAGCTTGCGACGACCAGATCGCCGGTCTCGACCGGCTCGGCGAAGTAAGCGCTGTCTCGGACATTAGCGACAAACTCCTCGCCTGACGTGCCTTCCAGTGGCACTTTCACCCACGAGCCTTGATACTCGATGGTGCCCACTTTGCCGATCACGGCATTCAACCCCTGATCCGCGCTATCGGATTGGGCACGATGGATGTGAATGCGATCGCGCCGCACCGACACGTGCAACTCGTTACCCATTGTTGAGCTAGATCTCGGCACAGAAATTCTGACATGCCGGCCACCGCTCTCAATCACGGCTTCATCGCCGCGTCGCTCGAGCACCTTGCCCGCGAGCACATTCTGCCCGCCCATGAAGCGCGCGACGTAGGCGGTGTGCGGCTGTTCATAGACCGCGCGCGCCGAGGCCGCCTGCTCGATGCGGCCCTGATCCATGACCACAACCATATCCGCGAGCGCGATGGCTTCCATTTGCGTGTGCGTCACGTGAATAAACGTGATGCCAAATTCGCCCTGCATGCGCTTCAATTCGCCGCGCAGTTGTAAGCGTAGAAACTCGTCGAGTGCGGAAAGCGGCTCGTCCAGCAATAGCACTCTAGGGTTTGTGATCAACGCGCGGGCCAGCGCGATGCGCTGCTGCTGCCCACCGGAAAGCTGCGCCGGAAGTCGGTCCGCAAATTGATCCATGCGCACACGGGCAAGCATTTCCCTGGCGCGCTCGAGCCGCTCGGCCTTTCCGATGCCGCGCACCTTGAGATTGAAGGCAACGTTTCCGGCGCAACTCAGATGAGGAAACAACGCGTAGCTCTGAAACATCATGGCCGTGCCGCGCTTGACGGGTGGCTCGCCGTTGACGCGCTCGCCGTCGATAAGAACATCGCCCTCGGTGGGATCTTCGTGCCCGGCGATCATGCGCAATATCGTCGTTTTGCCGCATCCGGAGGGACCCAGCAAGCAACAGTAGGCGCCGCCGGGGATCTGCAAATTGATTCCGTTCACCGCCAGGGTTTCGCCAAACCGCTTGCTGACGTTGTTAAGCTCTAT
>JBDSJK010000168.1:0-3750 GCA_039917535.1 Burkholderiales bacterium | reverse complement strand
TTATTTATGGTGACCGAGGCGTTGGAAAGTCGTCGCTTGCTGCAGCAGCGGCGAACCAGACCCAGAGCTCCGATGCCCCATACATTGACGTTTCGTGTGCGCCCGACTCGACGCTGGTTGGCATCGTCGCGAACATTGCATATCAGGCGCTTGAGTCGAGCCGCGTACGAAAAACAAAGGTGACCGCCAACGCATCCTTTGAATTTAGATTCCTCAAGGCGGGGGTTGCTCGTGAAGTGACCACGAACGACTTGCACGCTGAAATTCGGTCACTCGGCGACGCGGTTGAGGTGTTGCGTGAAGTCTCCATGATTCACTCGGAACGCCCGGTTGTGGTGCTCGATGAGTTTGACCGTATGACCAATGAGACCGAGCGCAACCTGTTTGCCGACCTCATCAAGCAACTGGGGGACAAGAAGGTCAACATCATCTTTTTCTTCACGGGCGTTGGTTCGACTCTCGAGCAGATTCTCGGCGCACATCAATCCGCCATCAGGCAGTTTGAAACCATCGATTTGCCCAAGATGTCATGGACCGCTCGATGGGATATTGCATTGCGTGCAGCGAATGCCTTGGGGCTAGATATCGATGAACGAACGCGGATTCGGTTAGCGGCGGTGAGCGACGGTTACCCCTACTATGTCCATCTCATTACAGAAAAACTGTTGTGGCGGTTGTATGAGCTCCCGGAGGTGATTACCAACGTCACCTACGAGCACTACCTCCTAGCATTGAAGGACGCCATTCAGAGTATCAATGCCGAGCTCCGACGGCCGTACGAGCTGGCCTGCGTTCAAAGAAGCGAAGACTATGAAGAGGCTCTGTGGGCGGTTGCCGACTCAGATTATCTGCATCGGACGCTCAGCGATACCTTCAGCTCGTATCGGTACATCATGAAGCAACGTCTGGGGCGTAATGAAATGTCCTACGATTCGTTCACGGCGATTATTCGCAAGCTCCGAACAAAGGCATTTGGGGAGGTCCTGGTTTCGTCGAGCTACAACCGCCCGGGCTGGATTTCGTACCGGGAAAACTTACTCCGAGGCTACGTGCGTATGCAAGCCGAGTCTCACGGCATCGAACTGGCAGGCGAGCAGGAGGCCCCTAAACAAACGATGCATTCACCGGCCAGCGCGACGAAGGGCTATTACGGCCCGTCAATTCCAAAAGGCGTTATGACTGGTCGCCGAAGAACCTAGTCCGGAATCGGCCATAGACAGTTACCGGCCAAAAAGTCACGGCGACGTAATTCCGAAGCGGCTATTTAAGGTTCCACATAAGACGCATGCCGAGCTGTCGCCTTGATTGATGGGTTAGGGGGCGTAGCCGCAGCCGCATGCACCGCAAGTGCAGATAATCCAGTTGCACGCGGCGCACTCAAGGAAAATCTTATTGTCTAGCCCACTCTTACAGGAATAGCAGTGGGTGACTCGAAGCCGTGACGGTTTGACGTTTCGCACTTCGGCTTCCCTCGGGTCCATTCCAAGTTCGATAAGGCGTTGCTGGTGTGCCTCGCGAATGCGCCCTTCCCCGGCCGTGACACGCAGAGCTTCATCTCGTAGACGCAACGGCTCACGTTGTAAAAACTCTGCCCCATGGTGTTCCTTCCACGACTGGTACTTGACAAGTGCCGCGTCGCGAGCAGCTCCGAGCACTGTTTCGACCATTACACGAAGTGCAGTCGGATCGAACTGCCGAACTATTCCTCGATTGATTGAGTACACATAGATATTTTGCACCGCGTGAACTTGAAGCGACGGGTCATAGACGACGATCGCTCCGGTGTCGAGTATTCGCCCAACCCATATTTCGTCCGTGATTGCCACCCTATACGCTCCCTAACGTTGGAGATGACCGGCGCACAGTAGGCCTGGTTAATATGGCCAATAAAACGAATGCGTCGTTCAACTTGTTAGCTCTCATCTATTCATGCACTCGCTCAGGCTAGATATTTGCGGCCAGTCTCGGACGCGACCCGACTCGAGGTTCAGGAAGTTTTCTGCAATCGGGCTGATGATCTCAAGGAGCGACTTGTCCACGTCTGTCAACCTCTCCTTCACTCGCAGCAGCTGCCAGCGGTTCATCACGAATGCCGCGAAGTCCGCCAGTTGTATAGGATGGACAACTCGTGAGTTTGCATAGAGCACCGAGCCAGCGACAAAAGTCGGCGCCCAGCCAGAGACGGAAAATGACGTTCCACTACGTATGCGACCTTCATCAACGATTACGCAGGCGGATGCGTGAGGACCACATTGCGTCTTTAAGTAAATGCGGGTCCTGAGCAAGGCGAAGATGAGGGCTAGGTCTTCGTGATCCGAAAATTTCAGTGGACCTAGCGCATCCGGCCATGTTGCGCCGCCCAACACCGTGGCAGCATTCCTGGGATCGAACGTCTGGACCAAAACTGGGAAGCGGTACTGTCCAAAGATGTCCGCCATGAACCCAAAAATACCGAGACGCTGAGACAAATTGAGTTTGGAGTACTCACCAGTCCCGTTCCAGATCTCCGCGAAGTGAAACTCTGGATTTGACAAGCCAAGCGTGCCTAAGTATGAGAGGGCATTTGGCAATTCCTCCATTACCTCAGCAATCTGGTGAGGAGGGACAATGACCGCGACCCACGACTTTCGATCAGCGCTCAAGCCAGGGCGATCGAGGCCAGGTGAGCCGGTGTCGTCAATGAAAACGCCATAATGCTGCCCCGAGCGAAGTTTAGATGCGAAGTTGATCTCGCCGGGCTGATTCATAACCGCTAATGCTGGAATGTATTGTTAGGCTACTGGATCAGGTCCGTGAGCGAATTCGTAACAAAGACTATAACCTGAGCGCCGAGCGGGCTTACTCCCTAAATGACTGCTTTAACGCTATCAGTTCGATGTCAGCTCAGCAGGCTCAATACCTGCCTCATAAACCCGACGCGGGTTTTGTCGGTTCCCCCTATGCCTTCGCACGTTCCCGCGCAAACGCCAGCACGGACTCAATCATCCGCCGCAAATGCGGCTGCACGCCCACTGCGCGCTCGGGCAGGTAGTCAAACGGCATGGCTTCCTGCATGTAGCTGGACTGGGTCATTTCCAGTTGTACGGCGTGGATGTTGTCTTGTGGCTGGCCGTAGTGGCGGGTGATGTAGCCGCCCTGGAAGCGGCCGTTGAGCACGGCGCTGTAGCCGCTGGCGGCGTTGCCGATGTCCAGCAGCGTGTTGGCCAGCGCCGGATCGCAGCTGGCACCGTTGGCGCTGCCGAGGTTCAGGTCGGGCAGCTTGCCTTCGAAAAAGCGCGGTACCACCGAACGGATGGAGTGCGCGTCCCACAGCATGGCCACGCCGTGTAGAGCGCGAATGCGGTCGAGCTCGGTGCGCAGTTGCTCGTGATAGGGCGCCCAGACGGTGTCGCGGCGAGCTGCGACTTCAGCGTCGTCGGGGCCGATGCCGTTGACGTAGAGCGGCGTGTCGGCAAAGGTGTCGATGGGGCACAGGCCCGTCACGCTCTGGCCGGGGTAGAGGCTGGCGCCGTCAGGTGGGCGGTTCAGGTCGACGACATAGCGCGAATGCGTGGCCACCAGCACCGAGGCGCCCAGTTCGTCGGCAAAGTCGTACAGGCGCTCCAGGTGCCAGTCGGTGTCGTGTACTTCCTGCCCTTCTCGCGTGAAGCGCGCCGCCAGCGCCGGCGGCACATGCGTGCCGACATGCGGCATCGAGATCAGCAGGGGCTGCGTGCCTTGGCGGAAGCGGAAGGCGGGCTCTGTGGTGGT
>JBDSJK010000167.1:0-2643 GCA_039917535.1 Burkholderiales bacterium | reverse complement strand
CGCTCGCCGAACAAGCCCGACGGCTTGAAAATCAGCACGACGATCAACACCAAAAATGCGAACACGTCTTGGTAGTGGCTGCCGAAAAATCCGCCGGTTAAAGTGCCAATGTAGCCCGCGCCCAAACTCTCGATCACGCCCAGCGCAACGCCGCCCGCCATCGCGCCGGCAATGTTGCCGATGCCGCCAAGCACCGCGGCAGTAAAGGCTTTCAGCCCGAGCGTCGAGCCCATGAGGTGATGGGCGAGATGATAATAGGCGCTCACCATGACACCCGCGATGGCGGCCAGTCCAGCGCCAATCACGAAGGTGACGGAAATGATTTGATCAGTGTTAACGCCCATCAGCCGCGCGACTTGGGGATTTTGCGACGTAGCGCGCATGGCGCGGCCGAGTTTGGTTTTGTTGATCAGAAACGCCAGGCCTGCCATGATGGCCGCTGACAACAAGATGATGAAAATTTGCAGGCTCGAGATTACCGCGCCAGCAACATGAAAGCGTGCGTCGGGCAACAGCGGCGGAAAACGCAAATAGTCGCGACCCCAAACCAGCACGGCGACCTGCTGCAAAATAATTGAAATGCCGATGGCGGTAATCAGCGGCGCGAGGCGTGGCGCGTTTCGTAACGGGCGATAGGCAATGCGCTCGATGCCCGCGCCCAGGACCATGCACAGCAGCATGGAAATCAGCAGCCCCACGATCACAATCAACGGAGCGGGTAGTCCAGAACCGGCCAGCGCGTGGATCACCGTCAGCGCGCTCATCGCGCCTATCATCACCACTTCGCCATGGGCAAAATTGATGAGCTGCATAATGCCGTAGACCATGGTGTAGCCCAGCGCGACCAGCGCATAAATGCTGCCGAGAACCAGGCCGTTGATGAGTTGCTGTAGGAAAATGTCCAAGCTATGGTTTTATGATTTTTGTGATGACCTGGCAAACAAAAAAATGGCACCGCAAGGGTGCCATTTTTTAAAGTTGACGATTTTATCCGCCGATAATTTCGACGACTTGCCACTTGCCGTCTTTCACTTCGTAAACGGAAATGGGGCCATTCTTGATGTCGCCCTTTTCGTCAAAAGTCACAGTGCCAATCACGCCGGTATAGTTGGTCTTGCCCAATTCGCCGAGGTATTTGGCCGGATCGCTAGAATTGGCGCGCTTCATGGCATCGATTAGAATATTTGTCGCGTCGAAGGCGAACGGTTCGTAGAGTTGAATCTGGCCATATTTCGCTTCGTACTTTGTTTTGAACGCTGTGCCACCGGGCATTTTTTCCAGTGGCAGGCCGGGCGAAGATGCTTTTGCACCCTCAGCGGATTTACCCGCGAGTTCGATAAATTTCGGGCTGTAAATGCCATCGCCGCCGAGATATTTGGCGGACATGCCAAGATCTTTTAACTGCCGCACCATGGGTCCGCCCTGGGGATCCATGCCACCAAAGAAAATGAGATCGGGGCTTTTGCCCTTCGAGCTGGTCAGGATGGCGTTGAAATCCTGCGCTTTGTCATTGGTGAATTCCCGCGCCGTGATTTCGCCGCCGCTCGCTTTGACGGCCTTTTCCACCTCGTCTGCCAGGCCTTGGCCATAAGCGGTGCGATCATCGATCAGCACGACTTTTTTCGCGCCCCATTTGCTAGTGGCATATTCGCCGAGCACCTTGCCCTGCTGCGCGTCGTTAGCCATGACGCGGAAGGTGGTCTTATAGCCTTGCGCGGTATAGGCGACGGCGGTCATCGATGCGGATATTTGCGGAATGCCCGCCTCGGAATAAATTTTAGACGCTGGAATGCCCGCGCCGGAATTCATATGGCCGACCACGCCATTGATTTTTTGATCGACAAATTTCTGTGCCACCGTCGTCGCGGTTTTCGGATCCGCTTGATCATCTTCCGCGATCACCTCAAATTTCACCTTTTGACCACCGAGGGTTACCCCGGCCGCCATAGCTTCGCCGGCAGCGAGACGCACCGCATTTTCAATTCCCTTGCCAAAGTGCGATTGCGTACCCGTCAGCGGTGCGGCAACGCCGATGCGTACCACGACTTCGCCGCCGGTGGCGCTCGCAGCGGCTTCGGCCGGTTTAGCCTCCGCAGGCTTTGATTCCACCGTCGGTGGGGGTGTTTCCGTCTTACTGCAACCCCACAGGGCGAACATCATGACGGCACTGGACGCGAGTAGGCGAGGAAAAGCCATTATTTTCTCCATAAGAACAAGCTGAATGCGGATGCTGTGATGATGATAACTTGGTGGGGCATTGTCAAGCATGTATTCCGCTAGTGCCCGCTAAGTACGCGTAAAACTGCACCTGGTCGATATTGCCACCACTCAAGATGATGCCGACCCGCGCCCTCGCACTCGTTCCCTCTCTTGCAACAACGCGGCCAATGGCGCGGCGCCTGCGCCTTCGGCGAGGTTATGGGTATCGGTGTAGTACTACGCACGCATCGCGGCCGCGACCTCATCGTCGCTGCGAAGCAAAGTAGGTTTTTCTCGCGGAGGGAGTCGTCAGAAACTTGAATAAAAAAAGCCGGCATAAAGCCGACTTTTTTACGATTGCATACGCAATCTTTATTTCATTGCGAGAATCCACTTCACCAACGTTTTAATGTCGGCGTCGGAAATCGCTGCATTGGGCGGCAT
>JBDSJK010000166.1:0-3549 GCA_039917535.1 Burkholderiales bacterium | reverse complement strand
CAAGGTGGTGTACCTGGATTTTTGGGCGTCCTGGTGCGGGCCGTGTCGCGAGACCTTTCCGTGGATGAACCAGATGCAAGCAAAATACGGTAAAGATGGATTTGAAATTGTCGCCGTCAATATCGATAAAAAACGCCCCGACGCGGATAAATTCCTCGCGCAAATCCCGGCGGAGTTTACGGTGGTATTCGACACTAAGCTCAGCGTTGCCCGCAGTTACGCGTTGAAGGGTGCACCTACTTCTTTCTTAATCGACAGGGCAGGCAACGTGGTGAGTACGCATCTGGGCTTCCAGAAAGATCGCGCGGCAGAGCTGGAAGCTCACATCGTTAAGACACTGGAAGCACCCAAAAACTAGCAAAGGTATCATTCTGCTCTGCCGCGAGCCAGGGTGACTCGCGTATAATGGCGTTTTGCTGAAAGGTAACGCCATGCGCCTGGTTCAGAAAGCGTTGACGTTTGACGACGTTCTTCTCCTCCCCGCCCATTCAACCGTTCTGCCGCGCGATGTCAATCTGATCACACACCTCACCAAAACGATCTCCCTGAATTTGCCGTTGATTTCCGCCGCTATGGATACGGTGACGGAAGCGAATCTCGCCATTGCGTTGGCGCAAGAGGGAGGCATCGGTATCGTCCATAAGAACATGACGCCCGATGCGCAAGCGGTGCAGGTCGCGAAGGTGAAGCGTTTCGAAAGCGGCGTTGTGAAAGATCCCTTCACCATCACGCCCGACATGACGGTGCGCGAAGTGCTGGCGCTTACCAAGCGCCACAAGATTTCCGGCTTGCCGGTGGTCATCGGTAACAGCGTGGTCGGCATTGTCACCAACCGTGATCTGCGTTTTGAAACCAATCTCGACCAGCCCGCGAAAAATATCATGACGCCGCGCGAGCGGCTGATCACTGTGCGCGAAGGCGCGTCGCGCGACGAAGCCATGACGCTGTTGCATCGCCACCGCTTGGAACGAGTGTTGGTCGTCAACGAAAAATTCGAATTGCGCGGCTTGATCACCGTGAAAGATATTTTGAAGTCCAGCGAACATCCCGACGCGTGCAAGGACAATCAGGGCCGTTTGCGCGTCGGCGCGGCCGTGGGCGTGGGCGAGGGCACGGAGGAGCGCGTTGAAAAGTTGATCGAAGCGGGTGTGGATGTAATCATCGTCGATACGGCCCACGGTCACGCTCAAGGTGTGCTCGATCGCATTCAATGGATCAAGCGTAAATTTCCGGCGATGCAAGTGATCGGCGGCAATGTGGGCACGGCGGCGGGTGCGAAGGCATTAGTCGATCACGGCGTCGACGGCGTTAAGGTCGGCATCGGTCCCGGCTCGATCTGTACCACGCGTATCGTCGCGGGTGTTGGCGTGCCGCAGGTCACCGCGATACAGAACGTCGCCGAGGCGCTTGCCCATACCGATATCCCCTGCATTGGCGACGGCGGTATTCGCTACTCAGGCGACGTGGCGAAAGCCATTGCCGCCGGCGCCCACAGCGTCATGCTCGGCGGCATGTTTGCCGGCACCGAGGAAGCGCCGGGCGAAACGGAACTCTATCAAGGCCGCTCCTACAAATCCTATCGCGGTATGGGCAGCATCGGCGCCATGCAGCAAGGGTCGAGCGATCGTTATTTTCAAGATGCGGAAAACAACGCCGATAAACTGGTGCCCGAAGGTGTTGAAGGCCGCGTGCCTTACAAGGGCCCGGTCGCCGGTGTGATTCAGCAGCTCATGGGCGGTCTGCGTTCGAGCATGGGTTATCTCGGTTGCCCGACCATCGCCGATCTGCGCAGCAGAGCCGAGTTTGTGGAAATCACCTCAGCCGGCATTCGCGAATCCCATGTGCATGATGTGCAGATTACCAAGGAAGCGCCTAACTATCGCGTGGATTGAGTTCCCGTCCGCATGATCACCATCGCCGAAGCAACGCCGAACGATCTCGATGCGTTAGCGGAATTGCTGGGCTTGCTGTTCGCTCAAGAAGCCGAATTCAGTCCGGATTCATCTTTGCAGGCGGCTGGACTGAAGCTGATACTCGAGGATCCGGCGATTGGTCGTATTTTTGTGGCGCACAAAGTGGGCGGCTTCGTCGGCATGGTCAATTTGCTGTTTACCGTGAGCACAGCCCTTGGCAAACGCGTCGCCATACTCGATGATCTAATCGTCAGCCCAGAGGCGCGCGGTAGCGGCGTGGGTAAATTGTTGATGGATGCGGCGATTCGATATGGCGCCGAGCACGGTTGTGCACGCATCACTTTGCAAACCGATGCTAACAATTACACTGCACAACGTCTCTATGAATCACGCGGATTTGTCCGATCCAGCATGCTCTCCTATAAAAAAATACTCTAAAGATTGTTTATGTCCAAACGCAATGCATTGCTGATCCTTGATTTTGGCTCCCAATACACCCAACTCATCGCGCGCCGTGTGCGCGAATGCGGCGTCTACTGCGAGTTGCATCCTTACGATGTCAGCGATCAATTCATTCGCAAATTTGCGCCGCAGGGCATCATACTTTCCGGCGGTCCCGCATCGGTAACAGAAGATGAAACGCCGCGAGCATCCGCCGCAGTGTTCGAGTTGGGTGTACCCGTGCTCGGCATCTGCTACGGTATGCAGACCATGGCGGCGCAACTCGGCGGCGCGGTGGAAAATGGTTTAGTGCGCGAATTCGGCTATGCGGAAATTCGCGCTCGCGGCCACTCGGCACTGCTGCGCGATATTCAGGATCGCATCAACGCCGAAGGTCACGGCCTGCTCGATGTTTGGATGAGTCACGGCGACAAAGTCACCAAATTGCCGCCGGGCTTTAAGGTGATTGCCAGCAATGCCGCGACGCCTATCGCCGGCATGGCCGACGCAGCGCGAAAATTTTATGCGGTGCAATTCCATCCGGAAGTGACCCACACCAAGCAGGGCAAGGCGATCCTGTCGCGCTTCGTTCACGGCGTTTGCGGCCTGCAATCCGACTGGAACATGCCCGACTATATTTCCGAAGCGGTGGCACGTATCCGCGAACAAGTCGACAAAGATGAGGTGATCCTTGGTTTATCCGGTGGTGTTGATTCTTCCGTTGCCGCCGCGCTGATCCATCGCGCCATCGGCGATCAGCTCACTTGTGTATTCGTCGACAACGGATTGTTGCGGTTGAACGAGGCGCAGCAGGTCATGGAAAACTTCGCCCAGCATCTCGGTGTCAAAGTAATTCACGTCGATGCGAGTGAAGATTTTCTTGGCAAGCTTCGCGGGGTCAACGATCCGGAACAAAAACGAAAAATCATTGGCGCCGAATTCATTGAAGTATTTCAGCGCGAAGCGAAAAAATTACCCAATGCAAAATGGCTGGCGCAGGGCACGATCTATCCCGATGTGATCGAATCCGCCGGCGGGAAAACCAAGAAAGCCCATAACATTAAATCCCATCACAACGTTGGTGGTTTACCAGAAACGCTACAATTAAAATTGCTCGAGCCGCTGCGGGAGTTGTTCAAAGATGAAGTGCGCGAATTGGGCGTCGCGCTAGGCCTAGCGCGCGAGTTGGTGTATC
>JBDSJK010000165.1:0-8867 GCA_039917535.1 Burkholderiales bacterium | reverse complement strand
ATGGGCTGGCGATTTAGTTTCATTCGTTGACCAATCCAGTATTTATAATTTGCTTGCGCAGACTAACTTGTTTGCCATCAACATGGCGGATTACACCACGTTGACGGCAGTGAAAAATCTGCCGGCGGGGATTCATTCGTCCACGCGCTATATCAAAACTTTCCCAGGCAGTGCGGAGAATGCGGCGTGGGCAGATGGGTACAAGGCCAAGTTCAAGGATTATCCAACCAACTGGTCGTGGGACAATTGTTTGGCGATGAATTTCCTGACAGCGGCACTCAAGAAAACGAATTCGACCGACGCTACCAAATTGGCCGAGGCATTGCGCGGCATGAAGTTGCAAACACCATTTGGCGCCGACGGTTCCGTGACCATGCGAGCGGAAGATCAGACGACGATCGGCTATGCGCTTGGTTGGGGTATGACCATCTCGAAAGAGCCCTATGTTCCGCAAGTCAGGCAGGGGGATTGGAAATCGATTCTCGAGCACGAAGCCGAGTGGAAAAAGAAAATGGGTTACGCTTGAGATAGATTTTCTCGCTTTTCGTACTGCCAGGAAATAGCGCGGCGACTGGTGTCGTCGCGCGCTGCTTAATGGCTATTCCACGGATTCGAAATTGGCTCTTCAAGCGCTGCTAGACTGTTTTGCTTCCACATCCTGCGTAGTGACGCAGACCACCGGCGGTCTGATCAGCGGAATGTTGTTGTTCTTGGTTGCGGCAGGCTTGTCGCTCATCTTCGGCACGCTGAAAGTCGTGAATTTCATGCATGGCTCCCTCTACATGTTGGGTGCCTATTTTGCTTATACCATTTATAACTTGAGCGGTAGCTACGCGCTTGCCGTTGTTGGCGCAGGTCTGGGCGTGGGTCTATTCGCGCTTATTTTCGAGCGCTTATTTATGAGCCGTGTTTATGGCACCGACGTGCTGATGCAGCTCTTAGTTTGCTACGGTTTTATTCTGATTCTCGATGATGCAGTCAAAATTATTTGGGGAGCGGAATTCCTCTCCATGGGCATGCCCGCCGCGTTTCAGCGCCCACCCATCATGCTCGGCGGTGGCGTGATGCCAGTGTTCTATCTCTTTCTGATTTTTATCACGTTGGTGATCGCACTGGCTCTAGGTTACCTCATCAATAAAACCCGGATTGGCAAAATCGTTCGCGCCGCGGCGATTAATCCGACTATGACGTCTGCGCTTGGCATTAACACCGCGCTGGTGTTCGGTGGTGTATTCGCCCTGGGTGGACTATTGGCAGGACTGGCAGGCGGCCTCGCAGTGCCTGTTCGCTCGCTCGTTGCGGGAATGGGATTTTCCGTTTTGATCGAATCGTTCATCGTCACTGTCATCGGCGGCATGGGTTCGGTGGCCGGCGCGCTCGTTGGCGCGCTTTTGATTGGTCTGGTGCGCAGTTTCGGCACAATTGGTTTCCCGCTATTTACCGAAGGCTTGATGTTTGTGTTTATGACAATCATTTTGATTGTGAAGCCCAGCGGTTTGTTCGGTAAGGAGCAATAGCATGCCACGCGCTTCGATCCGCAGTGACCTCGTCATTTGCGCGCTTGCTTTTGTGTTCCTCGTCGCGCTGCCCATACTTTTTCCAAGCAAGGCTTTGTCCGACTTCGTTATCCGCATGTCGGCGTTTGCCATATTCGCAACCTCGCTTAATTTATTGGTGGGCTACGCCGGCATGGTGTCGTTTGGTCACGGACTATTCTACGGACTGGGCGCCTATAGCTTTGCTTTATTGCTGCAAAAGCTAGGCACGTCGGTGCCGGTGGCATTTGCGCTTACCGTGCTGATCAATGCCATCGCTGCGCTCATCATCGGTGCTATCTGCATACGGCTCAAGGAGATTTACTTCTCATTTCTTACGCTCGCTTTCCAGATGCTGCTCCATAGCATGATTATCGCCTGGACGGATCTAACCGGCGGCGATCAAGGCCTAACGGGCGGGATTCCGCGTCCGCCGTTTTTGGGCATCCATTTGGAAAATCCTCACCATCTATACATCTTTTGTTGTGCGGTACTCATCATTTCGTTGTTCCTCATGTGGCATCTGGTACGCACGCCGTTTGGCTACACGCTGCGCATGATTCGCGACAACCCCCATCGTGCAGCGTTTCTCGGTGTGCAGGTTTGGCGGATTCGACTACTTGCTTTTGTGGTCGCCGGCGTGTTCGGTGGTGTAGGCGGTATGCTCATGAGCCTATTCGTTTCGAGCGCTTATCCCGACTTTGCCTATTGGACCGTCTCAGGCGAAGCGGTGTTTATGATTCTGCTGGGCGGCATAGGCGTATTCCTTGGACCAACTGTCGGCGCTGGAATCTTTCTGATTCTGAACGATACCGTTACAAAATTTACCGAACACTATAGTTTAGTGTTGGGCATCGTGATCCTTGCCTTTGCGCTTGGTTTACGCAAAGGTCTGCTTGGGTTTATCGCGCAATGGTGGTCAGAACGTAGCGCCACTCCATCCGCAGCGGCTAAGCATTGACATGCTAACGATCGAAAATTTGCAGAAATCGTTTGGCGGCGTCAGCGCCATGAATCAAGTTAATTTGCATTTCGCGCCGGGTTCGCTCACGGCTGTGATCGGACCAAACGGTGCCGGTAAGACGACATTTTTTAATTTAATTTCCGGTGCATTTGCCCCGGACGCTGGCCGGGTGTTGCTGGAAGGTAAAAATATTGCCGGGCTGAGCGCGCCCGAGATCGTGCGCCGTGGCATTGGCCGTGCGTTTCAAATTGCCAGCATTTTTCCGACCCTTACGGTGCGGGAAGCAATATTTGGCGCGGTCAATGCCCATCGCAAATGGCACGCAAAATTAGCGCGGCGTTTTCCGTTAGCCGAAGCGCACACCGACGCGGATGAAGTCATGCAGCTTGTCGGCCTTACGGCGCGGGCGGATACCCGATCGGGGAATTTGTCGCATGGCGATCAAAAACTACTCGATATTGCCCTTGCGCTAGCGCTCGAACCCAAAGTGTTATTGCTCGATGAACCCACCGCTGGCATGGGATCAGAAGAGCGCTGGAAAATGATTGAGACAGTCTATCAACTCTGGCAGCGGAAGAAATTGACACTGATTTTCATCGAGCACGACATGGACATCGTATTCAAATATGCACAGACCATTCGCGTGCTAAGTTACGGCAGTGTGCTAGCGGAAGGACTACCCGGAGAAGTGCGCCGCAATCCCAAGGTGATTGAAGCGTATCTCGGCACACAATACGACACGGAGCATCCGTGAGCGCGCCGATCGTATTTGAAGCCAATGGCATCGATGTGTTTTACGGTACTAGCCAGATATTGTTTGGCGTGAGCTTTTCGGTCGTCGAAGGCCAAACCATGGCGCTGCTCGGCCGTAACGGCGCAGGAAAATCGACGACGCTAAAAGCCATTGCCGGCATCACACCGCCGATTCGCGGCACCGTTAGTGTTGCCGGCAAGCCGGTGCACGGTAAAAAGCCTCACACCATTGCCCGCGCAGGTATTGGCTTTGTGCCGGAGGATCGGCAAGTATTTCCCGAACACACGGTAGATGACAATCTGATCATCGGGGCAAAAAAAGGCCCCGATGGACAAGACTACTGGAATCAGCAGCGGATATACGAAATGTTCCCGCTACTGGTTCCACTCAAGCAGCGCATGGCAGGCCGCTTGTCCGGCGGCGAGCAACAGATGCTAACCATCGCGCGCACGTTGATGGGAAATCCCGTTGGCCTCTTGCTCGATGAGCCGAGTGAAGGACTGGCGCCCGTGATCGTTGAACGCATCGGCGAATTGCTGCGCAAGTTGCGCGACATGGGTGTGACGGTGCTGCTTGCCGAGCAAAATATGCATTTTTGTTTGGGTATCGCCAGCCACGCGACCATCATCGATAAAGGTCAAATCGTATACCGAGACTCCATCGGAGCGTTGCGAGCCAATGATGAAATTAAGCAGCGCTACCTAGCCTTGTAGCAAATCCAGAAACTCTCGGGGAAAGTAAAAGGTAGCGGGTTCGTTTTATAATGAGTACTCCTGTATGAAAATGAAATACGGAGTTTGATTACAATGACGAGCGTCACGGAATCTTCGGATAACAAGTCCGCCTTACCCTTTGGCTACGATGCGCTGGTCATCGGCGCAGGTTTTTCTGGCCTGTATCAGTTGCTCTGTCTGCGCGATCGCCTAGGCTTATCGGTTAAAGTTCTGGAGGCCGGCGACGGTATAGGCGGTACCTGGTACTGGAATCGCTATCCCGGCGCACGTTGTGATTCAGAAAGTCATTCTTACTGCTATTCATTCTCAGAAGAACTCACGCGAGAATGGGAATGGTCAGAACGTTATCCCGGCCCACCTGAAATTCTGCGGTATCTTAATCATGTTGCCGATCGCTTCGACTTGAAGCGCGATATCTGCTTTAACACGCGCGTAACGTCAGCACACTACGATACCATCGCAAACCTTTGGCGCGTGAGCACCGCGACAGGCGAGCAGCTCACGGCGCAGTTTCTGATCACGGCGGTGGGTTGCCTATCTGCGGCTAACATCCCAAAAATTCCCGGCCTGGAAAGTTTTGGCGGACGCTGGTACCACACCGGACAATGGCCCCACGAAGGGGTCGATTTTTCAGGCAAGCGCGTCGGGCAAATCGGCACTGGCTCGACGGGGATCCAGGCGGCGCCGGTGATTGCCGAAACTGCTGCCCATCTAACGGTATTCCAGCGCACTGCGAATTACAGCGTGCCCGCGCGCAATGCGCCGTTGACGCCGGACTTCCAACGCTACGTCAAAGAGAATGTTGCTGAGATTCGCGACATCATGCATTCCACGCCTAACGGTCACCCGTTTACGATTTCCGATCGCGCAGCATTGGATATATCACCCCAAGAACGGCTTGCAATCTATGAAGCCGCGTGGGAAAAAGGCGGCCTGCAATTTCGCGGGACGTTCCGCGATTTGCTCGTAAGCAAAAAGGCCAACGATACGGCCGCTACATTTCTCCGAAATAAGATCCATCAGATTGTAAAAGACCCCGCGACGGCAGCGAAACTTGCCGACATCGATCATCCGTACGCCGCAAAACGGCCGCCGATCGATACGCACTATTTCGAGGCCTTTAACCGCGACAACGTCACCTTAGTTGACATTAAGGCTACACCCATCGAAGCAATCATGCCGCGCGGCATACACACAAGCGATGCCGAGTATCCATTGGACATCATCGTTTTCGCCACCGGTTTCGACGCTATGACTGGCCCGTTGCTGCGCCTGGATATACGCGGGCGCGATGGTGTGAAATTAAAAGACCTATGGTCGTCCGGGCCACGAAATTATCTTGGTCTACAGGTCGCCGGATTCCCCAATCTATTCACCATAACCGGTCCCGGTAGTCCCTCGGTACTGTGCAACATGCCCGTCGCGATTGAACAGCACGTTGAGTGGATTACCGATTGTATTTCCCATATGCGTAACAATGGTCTGAAGCGCATCGAAGCCACGGTTAAGGCCATGGACGGTTGGGTGGCACAGGTCAATGCAGCGGCTGATGCGACTTTGTTACCACAAGCAAAACATTCTTGGTATCTGGGGGCCAACGTTCCTGGCAAACCGCGGGTCTTCATGCCCTATGCGGGCGGCATGGCGCATTATCGGAAGATTTGTGCCGAGATCGCTGCGCGCAACTATGACGGTTTCACGCTAAGCGCGTAGAGTAATTTTCAACGCAATACTGGCGTCAATTCATGCGCATCCCGCCATCTACGTGGTAGCTCTGGCCGGTGATGAAATCGGAATCGGCGCTTGCCAGAAATACCGCCATTCCGGTTAAATCCTCCGGCGTCTGGCCGCGACCCATGGGCATACCGCGCACGCGGTCAGTCCATGCCGAACCAACTGGCCGCTCCTCTATTTGCGTCCATTCGCGGTCAATCGTTTTCCACATCTCAGTATCGACCGGGCCGGGACAAATCGAATTGACGGTGATATCCGGCGCCAGACCAGCCGCTGAGGATTGGGTGACGCTGATCGCAACGGCTTTGCTTGCGCAATAGGCCGTTAGCATCGCGCTCCCGTAACGGCCGGCGATCGACGCTATGTTGATGATCTTACCGCGCGGACGTCCGGCGACCTGGGGACTTTGCTTAATCATTTGGCGCGCGGCGGCTTGCAGCACAAAAAAGAAACCCCGCGCATTGACATCGTGAACGAAATCCCAGTCTTCAGGTTCGATGGCGAGGAATGCCGTGACGCGAATGACACCGGCATTGTTCACCAAAAGATCAATCCGCCCGAATTGCTCGACCACCTTGGCGACCATGGCGGCACTTTGTTGCGGATTGCGTACGTCTACCCGGAATGAATCCGCATTGACACCTAAACCGCGCACCTCTTGAGCAACAGATCGTGCATTTTCAATGTCGATATCCGCTACCATGATGGATGCGCCTTCGCGCGCGTAGGCGAGGGCGATGGCGCGACCGATACCGCGGCCTGCGCCCGTTATCAACGCGATTTGTCCGTCCAACTTACCCATAGTGTTTTTCCTTTCATCCGCATTACCAAAACTTTTTCGCCGCTTTAGAGCTTGTCCGTAAATAATTCGCATCCCACGAATTATTTACGGACAAGCTCTTAGTCTTACTATGTCATCAATTACGTTTAACCTCACAACAACACGGACATCGTTGAAGTCGGCTGGTGATTGCCCGGACGATGAGAAATCGCAGCGTCGTAATCGAGTCCGTCACAGGTCGCTGCACCCGACCGGTTTCCGCGAGGGATGTAATCCTCGGGTAAGGCAGGTTTTTTTGGTTGAGCGAAGTTTTTTTAAAGCCGCCGTAGCGCAGACGCTGAGCAATAAGAAAGCCGTAGGCCGCAATGCACAGCGTGGCGTGGTGATGAAAGCCCTGCCAGCCCCGGCCCTCGTAGTGCGACAGTCCAAACTCCTGCTTGAGGTCCTGATAGCCGCGCTCAATACGCCAGCGCATCTTGGTGACAAAGACCCGTTGCTCTGGGCTGGCATCCGCCGGGCCTGTGCTGAGGAAGTATTTGATGGGCTCTGGTTCATCCTCAGGCCATTCGATGATCAGCCACACTTGGGTGCGCAGCTCAGCACTGAGGTAGTCGCGGGGGACAGGGCGTACCCGCACTGTGGCAAAGCGCGAGGATAATTCGGTGTTGCTGCCTTCGCGCCAGCTGACAGTTCGGTAAGCTTCGGCTGGCAATTGCATCGCCAGGGTCTTTACAGCAAGCGGCTCGCAGCCGGGCTCCCGGCGCCGCCGTGTTGGTCGGATGCCGCGTCCAGACCAGGGTTTGGGAGGCAGTGGCGCGGTCCCCGGTGCCCAGACGGTAGTGGCCGGGCGAATACCCACCGAGTGAAGCATACCCAGCTCGGTGATGTCGTCGCGAAAGGCCGTCTCATCGCCATAACCAGCGTCGGCCAGAACAACACCCTTGGGCACACCGGCGGCGATGGCGGGCTTGGTTTTGAACGTTACGTCTGCAGGCACGCCTGCTGCCTTGCGACGCACGGGATCGGCCGCCCAATCTTTGGGCAGGTAGAGTGGGTACGCAATAGGGATGCTGCCCTGCTCGCTGGCCAGCGACAGACTGACGGCCACTTGGCAGTTGTCTTGTTTCCCCAATTGCCCACAGTATTGCCGAGCCACACCGGTTGAGTGCTTGCCCTTCTTGGGAAAACCCGTGTCGTCAATGATCCAGTAGCTACCGCTGTTGATGCCAAGTGTGGGCAGCACCCAATCGCCTACGCGTGAGAGCACGGCGGCATCTGACCAGCTGGACTTCGCAACGAAGCGGTGCAGCGACTGGTGCTTGGCCGCAACGTGCCGCGGATCGGTATGCGCGGGCAGCGGCTCAATGCTCTTGCCCTTAATCGGCAGCATCAGCCCTCGACAGTAGTCCTTCAAGCCAACGTTCCGATCCGTATGCCCCAAAGCTTCGCACAGATGCCGCAGGTAAGTTTCAAACTCCGACAGATTTCCCATCACCGTCTCCCCTCAATATGAAAGTGCGTCTCCAGCGGTAGGGATTATAGTTTATTGACACAGTAAGATTAGAAGGCAAGTGCGGTGGCTAAGAACGATCAAATTTCGAGTTTTGCAAGAGGCTCTGATGCTAACCGTGCAATATGAGAACCACACTTACCCTTGATGATCGCGTCGCCAAGACATTGAAGTCTCTTGCCCACAGCTCCGGCAAACCATTCAAACAGGTAGTAGACGAAATCTTACGCGCCGGCCTAGGCGCCCGCGCAACGCCCGTACCGCGCCCATACCGACTCAAGCCGGTGTCGCTGGGCGGCGTGGCGCCGGGAATCGATCTCAACAAAGCATTGCGGCTCGCCGCAGCGCTTGAAGACGACGAAATCGCTCGCAAACTCGAGTTGCGTAAGTGATTTTGCTGGATGCCAACCTGCTGATCTACGCGATTAACACCGATAGTGTGCATCATGCCAAAGCCCGCCGCTGGCTGGAACAAATGCTGTCGGGTGACATTTGGGTTGGTTTGCCATGGATAGCGCTGCTCGCCTTCGTTAGGATCACCACGCGCACGGGCATCATGCGCAAGCCACTGTCTGTGGAACAAGCGGTAGGTTTTATCGATTCCTGGCTGGGGCAGCCTTACGTGACTTTCGTGGCTCCAACGGAAACCCATTGGCCTGTGTTCAGAAACCTGCTGGTGTCCAACGGGACGGCTGGAAATATCACTTCCGATGCTCATCTGGCTGCGCTGGCGATCGAGCACGGTTGCCAGCTCGCCTCCGCAGACAACGACTTTCGCCGCTTTGCCGGCGTCACGCTGGTGAATCCGCTCGCGGACGATTGATACACCGAATTCGCTCACGCCTTCAACTCCTT
>JBDSJK010000164.1:0-10171 GCA_039917535.1 Burkholderiales bacterium | reverse complement strand
CAAGTGCGCGCTGGCAGAGGGGAGATTTCCGTTGTATTAGCAGCCAATCGTCGCTTGACAACCGATTGAGGAGGAAGGCGCGCACGGCGAAATCTTGTTGCGGCTATTGGACGAAGAAAGGAAGATTATCCTTCCTGGCGCGTTTGTCCCGGCCGCCGAGCGCTGTGACCAGATGAGGGTGCTGGCTGATTGGCACCTGCCTCGCTGGATACGCGTTTACGAAAAACTAAACCGCTCGAACGGCTGCCCTAATGGTGTTTCGGCCATCTCAGAATCCTTTGCAGCCAGCCTCGGGAGCGCAGCGTAACGGAAGACCTTTGACTCGGGACCATATCTGGAACTCCGCGGTGAGCGCTGATCTGATCGATGTAAATGCGAAAATAAATGGGTTCACTAATCGGGCGCTCAGCATCATCAAGGATGGTCTTGACGTAACCGGGTTCCCACCAGACGGGATTTCTCTGTAATAGATTGTACGCGTGATTTCGGAGGACTTCGTGTTCGTGCCCATTGGTCAACTCCTCTTATCGGCCGATAACAATCACTGTGGCCCAATCTTCTCGCGTTTCCAATTCGTCCGCTTCTACGCAAACCCGGGGATTCGCGCGCATCCAGGTAATCTTTTGGCCGATCGTGGAAAAGGCGTAGAGGTAATTTTCGTCGCACGCGAACGTGACCGGGGTAATGTAAGCCTGGCCGCCGCCGTGTACACAGCCCAATCTACCTAGGCGTGTGCGCGCTAGCAAATCAATACTGGCTTGGCGCGATATAGTTTGAATCAACATATCAACTCAGTAGTGCCCGGCGTAAAGTTGAACCATCTCAATTGGTTATTAAGGGCGCATGTTTCTGGATCCGATGAATCGAGCCGCAAGCGCATGAAAGTTAGGTTTTTCGAATACTGAGACGAAAATGATCTGTCACAATTTTTCGAGTCGTCTAAAGCCGCACCGGTGCAGAACACGTATGCTAATATACGAGCTTCGCTGCTGGTAAACATTGAGCGAGATCAAATAAACTCTCACTCTTCTTGCCCTTGCAGTTCGCTACGAGACGGCCCATGTCACAAGCTCTGAGAGGGAGAACGCGCCACCCCGTATCAATGGAATGGACAACGCATCGCGAACGAAACGGGCTGGCAAGTCCAGCGCATCACCCGCGCCTGCATCGTGGCGGCTACGCGGTGCACACCTTATGATGCTCCATCCGACTCCCCACAAAGAAATTCACCGCCTTAGTTTGACAATGAATAAGCCGGCTGCCGCAAGCGGCCTTGATAGGCGCGAGTTGGAGGCGCAAAAACTCTCACCTACAGTTCTGAGGCGGCGGCGCAGTGCTGCGCCGATGGACGGTAACACCAGGCCGGGTGTTGGATTCATTGTCGCGAGGTCCTACGGAAAATGGCGAGCAGGTCAGTTTGAGCGCTCGAGGAGTCTAATAATCGGCCCTCATTTGATCAAGTTCAAAAGCTGACCCGCACTGGGCTTGTAATCTTCAATCTAATTTACGGTGTTTGGTTCCCGTTTGTGCTGACGAGGAGTAATAATACGATGACACTAGGAACAGTGCTGTTGATCGTTCTAGTTCTGTTGCTGCTTGGTGTAATCCCAACCTGGCCACACAGCAGGGGGTGGGGTTACGGTCCCAGCGGTCTTCTTGGCGTGGTGTTGGTGATTGTGATCATTCTGTTGCTGATGGGCCGATTGTAGCGTACTCATGTCATTTGGCATGCTGCGCAGACTGGGCGGAAAGCCAAATAGGGTCGTGAAAGTCAGGTTGAACAACGCAATGAAGGTCGCAGTTCAGGAGTCCTTTGCTCTGATTACGCATCGAAGGGTGTTTTAGCTTCATCATTCAACTGGAGAGTCTAGCCATGACACAACTTAACCGTTTTTCCGCTTTTTTCGTAACCGCCCTGCTGGCTTTTTTCTTGGGCTGTGCATCGACGCCAAAGCAAGAGGGGGCGGGAGAATATATCGATGACACTGTCATTACCACGAAAGTCAAAGCGGCCGTTTTAAACGAGCCTTCCTTGAAATCCACCGAAATCAACGTCGAAACCTTCAAGGGCGTTGTTCAACTGAGCGGCTTCATCAGTTCCCAGGCCAACATCACCAAGGCGGTCGAGATTGCACAAGGCATCAAGGGTGTGAAGTCGGTGAAGAACGACATGCGGGTCAAATGACACTCGATCAGGCGGGCATTGATTAACCCTTAACGAAAGGAAAAGAAATGCTGTATTACGCCGTTGTCTTTCTAGTCATCGCGCTCGTCGCCGGGGTACTCGGCTTTACTGGCATCGCGGCCGGCGCGGTTGAAATTGCCAAGATCCTGTTCTTCATTTTCCTCCTGCTGTTTGTCGCCTCACTTATCTTAGGACTGCTACGTCGTAAGTGACCAGGGCCCCGCCTGCGCATGGCAAGTGGCACCATTGGAACAAGGCCTGCTGTTAGAGCAATTTATTAAACCGAAGGAGAAACACAAATGAATATTTTAAGACGATTTGTATTAGTCGCGGTTTCGATGATTTTGACAGTTGGCCTTCTCGCCTGCGATAAGCAAAATTCGGCAGAAACGGCCGGTAAAAAAATAGATCAGGCGGCTGAGAAAGCCGGTCAGAAAATGGATGAAGCATCCAAAAAACTGGGCGAACAAAGCGACAAAGTCGCCGAGGCGTTCGATGATACCGCGATTACCGCTAAAGCCAAAGCAGCCATCCTTGCTGAGCCTGGTCTCAAGGTGCTACAAATCAATGTTGACACCACAAAAGGAGTAGTGATCCTAAGCGGATCGGTCGATTCGCAGCAAAAGAGCGATAGAGCCAAAGAAATAGCAGGCGCCGTCGCTGGAGTAAGGGAGGTTGAAAACCGGCTAATCGTCAAGTCGCCGAGTTGATGCACCGGATTTAGGGTGAGTGAACGCTTTGCGGCAGAAAATATTGCGCTGGCGTTGTATCCAGCCATTCAGGTGACACATCGCAACTGTTAGCTAGGGTCGTCACGAGATTGAGGAAGGTGAGAAAATCGCAGAATGAGGAAGCTTGGAGCACGTGCGAGGGCACAGAGGTATTGACGACACGACATCACCGATCGGGTAGGGGAGCTACTGCGGCCGCCGTTGCCGGGGGGCGAAGGAACCGCGGGCGCCCGAGGCGGCAAGCAGCGGATGGGGTCGCACAACAGGGGGCTTCCACACCAAGCTACAGTTGGCCGTGGAGGCGTTTGCTATGCCGCTTAGCGTTCTTGTTACAGATGCTAGCTGTGCAGATTGCACCCAGGCTCACGCACTGCTCGCAGGCATGACGGCCGAGCCCCTGCCGGCAGACCCAGGTGCTGACAGCGAGGCTATCGTCAAGCACGCCCAGGAGCACGCCCGGGCGGCGCTGATCGCGCCGCGCAAAAACCGCAGCGCGCAACGCGAATAGGACAAAGATCTGTAGCGGTGGCGCCCTCTTGTCGAGAACGCGTTCCTACCCCTCAAGCGCTGGCGCGGCATTGCGACGCGCTACGCCAAGAACGGGGCTACTTTCCTCGCGGCTGTTCCTATTCGATGAATCGCTCTATGGACTTCAACCTCGTGACGACACTATCTAACAAGGATCGCGCAGGGTCGTCAGGGTCGTTTTCTATTTTCACGGCCATTAACAGCCTATCGCAGTGCAACATGCGATGTCGCTTGCGAAAATGCTGCGGACGTTAAATCGCTCACGCTATGCCTACGATTAGCACACTTGAACTATCGTCAGTCTTTGATGACAAACCCTATAACAAGCTCGGTTTTTTCGTCAACCCACCGCACCTGCCAAGCGTTATTTTGATGTGTTTCGAGTAATCGTGTTCCCCGTACCGAACAAACGAGAGCGTTAGGCAGGAGAATGTCATGAAAGGGTTTAGCGCCTCGTTTACGTTGATCATAATGGCCAGCGTGGCAATAAGCGGTATCGCCTGGGCTGATGCGCCCCGCTCCCACGGGCATCATTTCCACGGACACAACCATCGGGGCCATTTCGGTGTCTTCATTGGCGCCCCTTGGCCTTGGTATTACCCGCCGCCGTACTACTATCCGTACTATCCCGGCACGATCGTAGTGCCGTCTTCGCCCCCGCAGTACATCGAGCGGAGTGATGAAGCGGCCGCATCGACGCTACCGCCCGGGTACTGGTACTACTGCCGCAATCCAGACGGTTACTATCCCTACGTGAAGGAATGCCCGGGGGGCTGGCAGCAGGTTGCTCCGCAGCCACCCTCCCATTAGCCTAGGAGGAAAACGATGAGAGCCCTATTCGTGTTTCCGGCCGTGCTATTCGTCAGCGCCTGCGCAATCATGCCCAGTGGCCCGAGCGTGTTGGTGCTACCCGGTACGAGTGCAAGCTTTGACCTATTCCGGGCCGATGATGCGGCGTGCCGGCAATTTGCCCACGAACGGCTGGGTGGATCGACACCGAATCAGGTCGCCACGGAGACCGGGGTGCGCGATGCCGCCATCGGCACAGTCGTGGGTGCCGTTGCAGGCGCCGCCATCGGTGGGGCCCGTGGGGCAGGTGTCGGCGCCGGTGTCGGCCTGCTCGGCGGTGCGGCGGCGGGCGCCAGTGCCGGTGAGACCAGGGGCTATGACCTACAGCGTCGCTACGACTACGGCTATATCCAATGCATGTACGCTAAGGGGCATCGCGTGCCGGTTAGCGGGCGATTGATGATGCTGCCGCCTAACGGCGCTGCGACTGCACCACCGCCTCCCCCGGGTGCGCCACCGCCTCCCCCGCCTGTGCCGTAGCGATGATCCGTAGCGGTGAATTCGACGCGGTCATCCAGATGTCAAGGCCTATGAGATACGCGCCATTATTTGCCATTGCACTTGCCAGCATCATTACAGCACTGCTATTCGCCTTCGCTGGACAAGCGCTAGGTGCTGAAGAACTTGCACTGTCCCAGCGCCGTATGCAAGAAGAAAGCATCGTGCTCGAACAAAAACAGGCGCGCTCCGTGCAAGAACCGACGATTGCCCCCACGCGCCAGGAGCGGCGTCGCCAGTTAAGCGCGGATCAGCGCACGGCTCAGGAACGGCTGCAGCAACGTCAGCTGCAATTACGCACTGCCGCACAACAGGCAGAACGCGCGAATCCCAACCAACCGCCCGCACCCCAGCCCTCGGTTCAGACTCAGATCTTCGACCGCGAGCGTCAACAGCAGGATTTGTCGTTCGACATCCAGCGGCAGCAATTGCAGTTTCGGCAACGGATGTTATCGAATTGACCGTCGTTATTTGGCGTCAGGCTGTGCGCTGTTAAGTAGCTCAAAGACGCTTGGGTCAATGGCAACCGGCTGTGTGGCGTTAGAATGGCCAATGCTGCACCAAACATATCAACCACCGGAGATAACCCATGAAGAAACTTGCGACCTTATTCGCCGCAGTGGCTCTGGCTTTCGGTGTCACTGCGTTTGCCAAAGAAGAACCCAAACGGACTATTGCGGCACCGACTGCAGAAAAGCAAGTCGCCAAGATGATCGACATCAATACCGCCAGCGCGAAAGAGTTGATTGCGCTTAAAAGGAATCGGTGAGGCCCGCGCTACGGACATCATCAAGGGCCGTCCCTACAAAGGCAAAGACGAATTGGTCGAGAAGAAAATCATTCCCGAGAGCGTATACGCCGACATCAAAGATGAAATCATTGCGAAACAGGCGGCCGCTAAGCCCGCCAAGAAAGAAGCCAAAGACAGCAAAAAATAATGAGCTAATTCATGAACAGCAATACACTACCGCGCCGACAATTTCTGATCATATCGGCTACGTTACTCATCTTCATCCAAGGTTGCGCAACGCGTTCCGAGTAGGTATCACGTCCGAGCGATTATGCCGTCGCCGAACGGGCGACGATAGGCGGCACCGGCGATTGGATCTTCATCACTTTCGATCAGGGTCGGTAGCGGCTGTTCATATCCCGTGGCGGCCGGGTACAGGCATGGAGTCCGCAAAGCAAGTAAGTCACCGCCAAGCAGTCTGGGCGGCAAGTCAGCATGGCGCCCCTCGGAAGGGGTTCTGTCGCAATAAGCGACGGTAGTAGATAATAGCAGCATGATAATTAACTCGACACAACCGATCAGTGAAGCCTTGCGCGCGGTGATTAAGCGCATGCACTACCCAATTGAAATCATGCTCACCCGCGTTGGTACATGGCCTACCCGCTCAACCTGCGGCACATTGAGGAAATGAGGGCCGAACGCGGTGTGAACGTCGACCCCGCCACGATTCATCGCTGGGCGCTGAAAATGTTGCCGATTCTTGCCTGGGTGTGTCGGCGCCGTAAATCAGCTGTCGGTAGCAGTGGGCGGAGGGACGAGACCGATGTGAAAGTAACAGGACAGTGGAAATATCTGTACCGGGCCGTGGATCGCCAAGGCGATCCAGTAGACTTCCTGTTCAGCGCCAAACGAGATCTGGCCGCAGCGCGACGGTTCCTGGAGCGCGCCATTGGCTGGCACGGCTTGCCCGATAAGATCACCATCAATAAGAGCGGCGCGAACACGGCTGCCATCGAGAGCGTGATTGCCGACACCGGCGCGCCTGTCCAGTTGCGTCAGGCCAAATACCTGAACAATATTGTCGACCAGGATCACCGGTTCATCAAGCGCATCATCCGACCGATGCTGGGCTTCAAATCATTTCGCTGTGCCCGCATCCTGTTGGCGGGAATTGAAACCATGCATCAGATTCGCAAAGGGCAATGGGTGAACCCGCCGGGCCAAACTCCGTCCGCTGCCGAGCAGTTCTACAGTTTGGCCTTCTGATCCAAAACCAACGCGGTGCTTAGCTCGTCTGGCTTTCCTTATTGCGACAGAACTTGGCAATGTCTTATGCCGTAAATGCCGATGACGCCCCCTACAAGAATGCCGATGCAAAATCGGCCCCCCGCGCAGCGCTTACGACAGGCGAGATCAGGAAAGTCGACAAGGACACCGGCAAGGTCACCATCAAGCACGGCCGATCCAGAACCTCGATATGCCGACAGCATCGATATAGTTTAAGCAAACAGGGATTTAAGGAGTGACATGATGAGAATTCAATTCGTAGTTGCCAGAGGCTGCTTCGCGATCATTACCTTAACCATCAGCGTTGCGACAGCCGTAGCGCAGTCCAGCAAGCTTCCCAACCCCGCGGATACGGGTGCCGCAGCCCCTGCAGTGAAGCACGAGTCTGCTTTTTCTGATTACCAGCCATTCCGCGAGCAGAAAATCAGATCCTGGAAGGAAGTTAATCAGTCGGCGCTGCAGAATTCAAATCAAGCCGAAGTGGCGAGGGGTGTTGACGTTGATGACGCCATCCGGCCGCGACAAGCCGAACCCGTGCGGTTAGCCGTGAGGTAAACGACGACCTGACGCTGGCGGTCAGCGCGATGGGCGCTATCAACCGGCGCAAAAAAACCAGCTTGGTGCCCAGACGGGCGATCGCCCCTTTTGTTTAAGCGCAAGTAAACGACTACGTCAGAGGTTTCCAAGCGATACAGGTTTGGTTTTGTTCGCCCAAGCCTTGGATGCCAAGCTTCATCACGTCGCCAATTTTGAGGAACTTGGGCGTCGGCTTGATGCCCATGCCTACGCCCGGCGGTGTGCCGGTGGCGATCACGTCGCCGGGCATGAGCGTCATGAACTTACTGACATAACTCACGATGTGTTTCACGCCGAAGATCATGGTCTTGGTGTTGCCGTTTTGGTAGCGGTGGCCGTTGACTTCGAGCCACATGTCGAGCGCTTGTGGATCGGGTACGTCGTCTTTGGTGACCAGCCACGGACCGATCGGCGCAAAGGTATCGCAGCCCTTGCCTTTATCCCAAGTGCCGCCGCGCTCGATTTGGAATTCGCGCTCGGAAACATCGTTGACAATGGTGTAGCCGGCGACGTAATCCAACGCGGAATCCATCGAGACATGTTGCGCAATGCGGCCGATGACAATGCCTAGTTCAACTTCCCAATCGCTCTTGACGGAATCGCGCGGAATCATCACCGGATCGTTGGGTCCATTGATAGCCGTGGTTGGCTTCATGAAAATGATTGGTTCTTTTGGCACCGGCAAGCCCGATTCCGCCGCGTGGTCGGAATAATTGAGGCCGATGCAAATCACTTTGCCGATTTGCGCCACGGGCGTGCCGATGCGTGGATTGCCCTCCACCAGCGGCAAGGTGTTCGGGTCTATGCCACGCAGGGTTTTCAGACCCATGTCGGTGATGACATCGGGATAGAGATCCGACGTGAGGCGGGACAAATCGCGCATCTTGCCGGCGCTGTCGATCATGGCGGGTTTTTCGCCGCCTAGCGGTCCGTAACGTAATAGCTTCATGGATTTCCTCTCCAAAATTTAGACGGTCATTCCACCGTCAATAATAAATGCTTGTCCCGTCGCGAACGCCGCTTCGTCGGACGCCAAGTACACCGCCAGCGCGGCAATTTCTTCTACTTTGCCCAATCGCCCCATGGGCTGGCGCGCGATGAAATCCTTGCGCGCCTGCGCGGGATCGGGCTGCGCGTTGATGCGATCTTGCAACGAAGGCGATTCAACCGTCCCGGGGCAAATCGCGTTGCAGCGCACCCCCTTGGCGACATAATCCGCCGCGATGGCCTTCGTCAAGCCGATCACCGCCGCTTTGCTGGCGCCATATACAAAACGGTTTGGAACACCCCTCACGCTTGATGCGACCGAGGCGATGTTAACGATGCTGCCGCCACCGTTCGCAAGCATGTTCGGTAAGAAGGCCTTAATGGTGAAGTACATCGAGCGCACGTTGAGATTGAAGCTGAAATCCCAGTCGGCCTGCTCGCAATGCAAGATGTCGCCGTTGTGAACAAAGCCGGCACAATTGAATAGCACGTTCACGTTGCCAATTTCTTGTGCGGCGGCTATCACTTCACTTTGTTGCATCACATCGAGCTTGCGCGTTTTGATGCCGGGCGTTGCTTTGAGGTCGTCGAGTTTGGCTACGTCAAGGTCCGTTGCCCACACGCTGGCGCCTTCGTGAGCAAAGGCGAGCGCCGTGGCGCGGCCGATGCCTTGTGCCGCCGCAGTCACGAGGGCGATTTTTCCTGCGAGTCTTCCTGCCATGTTTCCTCCCAATGCGTGGCAATACGCGGTGTGATTATCCTTTAAACAACACTAATTATAATCGAACGATTGATAAAATGGCAGGCTAAGGCGGCTAGCAGACCGTTACTTCTTGAGCCTAAATACAACGTTCAAGTGTATTAGGGAAGGAAAGTAGCTCCTTTCGATCACTCAGCGAGACGCAAAAATATTGTTTCGACGCCACTGTGTTCTGCACAAGATGCTGAGGCGGGCGCCGAGAAGATAAACCGTTTCAGGGATTGGCATCGGAGGGGGCGGGGGCGGGGGCGGCGGATCGCCATCGGCCTTGAACCGAAAATCACCGGTCAAGACTGCTGCCAGTCCTTCTGCGAGCTGCTCGAAAGTAGCGGCAAAGCGGGTGACTTCAAATCCTGTTGAAGTCGAAGCGAACACGGCGTCAGTGATGGTGAATTGTCCAGTGAGGGTTGAGGCGGCGATGCCATTCAGTGAGAAATCAAGACCTGAGTGCCCCGTGTCGGCGAACGCTGCCTTTTGAGCATCGGAGTATGTGCCGGGAGATAGGAAGCCAGGATTTGAATTCAGAAAGCTCGAAGTCCCGAAAGTAAGTTCCACGTCAGGGTTGAGTCGTTGCTAACGAACAAGAAAGATGTGTAGTCGACTTGACCATCCCCGGTTAAGTCGAGAATCGCCGATGTGGACAGGAAGCCGCCGGATTGGGTAAAGCTATATGCTAACCCTAGGCCAATTAGGATCATCGGAATCGCTTTTCGCGGCAAACGACCAGATCGGTGCCGCGCAGCTTAACAATGGACATGATATCAAAACGGTCAATAATGCCGAAATGGTGATTAGGCAAAGCTTTGTCAATGTACCAGCACAGAAAGTTTGTTGGGTGACAATGTGGCTCATGTGTTTCATGCTCCTGCTGTGGTGATTTGGAGGTGCGTCAATTATCCTAAAAACGGCAGTTTGAGAATGGGATACGAGCGCGGCATAAGCGGCGTTATCTGTGTGTACAACACACCTTGTTTCAATTTACTGAGCGTGTTTTGCATGAAAACTGTGAAGCCAAAGTCTCAATTATTTGGGCAGGAACA
>JBDSJK010000163.1:0-5164 GCA_039917535.1 Burkholderiales bacterium | reverse complement strand
GCGTTATTTCGCGCATTTTTTCTCGATGTCCGTGACATCGGTGACATGGCGGCTTTGGCCGACGTCGCGGTTGAGTCGGGGCTAAATCGCGAGGCGGTGCAACGCTATTTGCAAAGCACGGAAGGCGCCGACGAAGTGCGTAGCGAAGACGCCAGCGCCCGGCAACTTGGCATTAGCGGCGTGCCCTTTTTTGTATTCGCGGGAAAGTACGCCGTGTCCGGCGCGCAGGAGGCCGAAGTGTTGGTGCAGGCTTACGAGCAAGCCGCTAGCGAGGCAAGCGACGTCTCTGTCGTTGATGCGTGAAGAAGCGTTGCGGTTTTGTAGCGCTTGGAGCGGTACTGACCCAGAATGAAGTTGTCCTGGGATATTTTCTGCACCGTGGTCGACAACTATGGCGACATCGGTGTGTGCTGGAGATTGGCGCGACAGCTTGCGTCTGAGCATGGGTTCGTCATCCGGTTATGGGTCGACGATCTCACGCCATTCGCGCGACTGTGTCCTGATCTCGATGTCACACAGGAGCTACAAACATTGCGCGGCGTAGCCATAAGGCGATGGTGCAAGCCATTCCCCGATGTGACTCCGGCCGACGTGGTGGTTGAAGCGTTCGGTTGCCCGCTTCCCGCTAACTACCGTACGGCCATGGCGCTGCAATCACCTCAGCCCGCTTGGATCAATCTTGAATATCTGTCCGCGGAGCCGTGGGTGAACGGCACCCATGGCTTGCCGTCGCCTCAGCCGCCGCTGACCCGCTATTTTTTCTTCCCCGGCTTCACCTCCGATACCGGCGGACTGTTGCGCGAACGAAGTCTGCTTGCGCAGCGGGACGAATTTCAGGACGATAAGGCTGCGCTCCGCCAGTTTTGGGCCTCTATCGGAATGCCGATACCGCATAGTGATGAAATCCGCGTCAGCCTATTCTGTTATGACAGCGCATATGCCGAAGCTTTGCTGCGTGCCTGGTCGGTTGGCCCCAAGCCGATAACCTGCATTGTTCCACAAGGTATTGTCACCAGGGCGCTTGCTGCGCTTTTGGGCCCTGAACCGATGTCCGGCGCTGCCTATGTCCACGGTAGCCTAACGCTCCACGTCATTCCTTTCTTAGAGCAAGATCGCTACGACCGCCTGCTGTGGGCCTGCGATATGAATTTCGTGCGCGGAGAAGATTCATTCGTCCGAGCCCAGTGGGCTGGGCGGCCTTTTGTCTGGCACATTTATCCGCAACAACAAGATGTGCACCGGATAAAGCTCAACGCTTTCCTTGATCTTTACTGTGCCGATTTGCTCCCACCGCATGCCCAGCAACTCAGGTCTTTTTGGCACGCTTGGAACGGGCAGGGCGACGTGGCTGCTGAATGGCGTGGGTTTGTCGAGCAACAGATTGCGCTAACCAACCACGCCATTCATTGGCTCCAGCGTCTTAGCGAACAAACGGATCTAGCCGCGAATCTCGCAGCGTTGTGCAATAACCTGCTAAAATCGCGCGTTTCCACTTAGCACTTTACCTTACACTCCAATGAAACAGGCACAAGAATTACGCTCCGGCAACGTGATCATGGTCGGCAAAGATCCGATGGTCATCCATAGAACTGAATACACCAAGGGTGGCCGTAGCTCCGCCGTGGTGAAAATGAAACTCAAAAACCTCCTCTCCGGCGCCGGCAGCGAAGTGGTGTTCAAGGCCGACGACAAGTTGGATTTATTGGTGCTCGAACGCAAAGACGTGACCTATTCCTATTTCGCCGATCCGATGTATGTTTTCATGGACGGCGAATACAATCAGCATGAGATCGAGAACGAAAGCATGGGCGATGCGCTCAACTATTTGGAAGAGGGCCTGCCCTGTGGCGTTGTGTTCTATGATGGTCGCGCCATATCGGTCGAGCTGCCGAGTTCCGTGGTGCGGGAAATCACCACGGATCCAGCGGTGCGCGGCGACACCTCGGGCAAAGTGATGAAGCCAGCCAGCATCGGGACAGGTTTTAACGTGCAAGTGCCGCTGTTCTGTGAAACGGGCGACCGTATTGAAATTGATACCGCCACGGGGGAATACAAGCGGCGCATCACCAGTTGATTCAGTCGAAACGCAAAAATTAACAAGGGGCGCTTAGCGCCCCTTGTTAATTGTCACTTTGTTATTGAAGATTACCTAACCGAATGACAAATGAATTGTCGTCCCCGCGCAGCCGGGAATGACGAGGCCTTGGTGCTTACTGTTACGAGGTCGAGTAATGATCAATAATTACGTAGAGGTAATAGCTGGACGCCGTTCCGCAAAGATAATAGGTAACGTATCCGAAAAACGGCGCACCTCCGCGTGGTCCAGAATACCGTGTTGTTCCAGTGCTGCGTGAAGTTTGGGCAAATTGTAGTGCGGCACCGCCGGATAAAGATGGTGGGCGAGGTGATAGTTGACGTGGTGGGGAAAAATGAAAAACCGTTGCCACCCATTTGCCAGATTAGTTCGTGCCGCTGTGAGTGGTGACGAAAAATCCGTCACCGCACCATGTTCGCAAATCGCCCGCAGCCGCAAAATGGCTTGCAGCAAGGTCAGCAGCGGGATCATCCACAGCACAACGTAGTACCAACCCCAGCCTAACGCGAACATGGTGATGGGCACGAGCACGTGAAATGCGACCACCAGCCAGCGATCGCGCAAGGCCGCTAGACGCAGCTTGGATGATGTGTCGTCCAGCGGCCGCGAAGCCACTTGGGTGTCCATATTGATTGCCGGGTTGCCGAAAAAATAAGCGTAATTTTTCCACGCGGTCTGGCCGGAAATATCTTTGAGCAATTTTTTAATCAGATAAGCTTTGCCGCGCGGATAGCCGCCGTGCAGCGCGATGTCCGGGTCCTGCGGCTGATAAAGGTAATTGTGATGTAAGCGATGAATCACGCGGTAGCTGCACATGGACACGCCGCCGATCATGCCGACAAACCGCCCGATGGCATCGTTAAGCTGGCGATTTCCGTAAAGTCGATAGTGGGCCGATTCGTGGGCAAGAATGAATAGTCCGTGTTGCAGCGGCGCGATTAAAACAATCGCGATTAGCGCCGCCCACCCAGACCAATTGGCGATAGCCAGCGCGATAACGATGACTAGCAAGCCAATCGTTTGCAGGACTGCCAGCGTCGATTTGAGCGGCGACAGAGTGGTAAGCGAGGCGAGAATATCCGGCGGCAATTTCTTGCGTACATCGTCGCGAAATTCTTCGCCCGAGCGGTTTTGCATACACTTTCCCAAAAAAATAACGATGCCTCAACGTTAAGTTTACGCCGTTATGAAAGCGCTTGTCATTGGGATCCGGCACGGTTAAATGTTTGTCAGAACTCTACTGGCACGGGCTAATCTCGTTGCGGTATCGACAGGGATGACGATTTTTCATCATGAATGGTTCTTTTCAATTTCCCGCTTCAACCAACTCCTTTCATTTGCACATCAAAATGATCTGTGTCGGCCCAGACGCAAAGTTGTATAGATAACTCAGTGAGGTAAGTCCCCGGCTTTGCCGGTGGCTTACCCACGATCTATCCTTCGTTCCTAACCAAATTAAAAACTTGGGCCAGCCAGACCGCAGGGCCTGCTACGCCGCGTTACTTACGCACGAGTTCACCCATACTTGGTGGTTTGGCGAAAGTCGGCCCGAGGCTCGGGAAGATGCAGCGTTCGCTTACTGGCAGAAGCGCTTTCCTGGTACCAGCGGCTTTGACATCAATAATACAAGTAACAGCTGCGGGTTGGACTAAGGCTCAGCCGATGCCGAAATGGAGCTGTGTGTACCGCTGGTACTACAACACGGCTCGGTTCGGTTTATTAGAAGACCGCCTAGAAGAACGGGTAAGGTAACCGTGAGCAACAGCGCGATGTCAGCCAGCGAGTCCTCACGCCGCGTATACTATTTGCTTAATCTGATTCCATTTCTCGGTGAAGGATGTAACTATGCGTCGCCAGCTTGGTTTTGCCTTTTTTATAGCGCTGTTGTTTAGCCTCGGTGTCGCCACAGCCGCGGAAGAGCCAAAGCTCTTCACCATCCCCCAATTCACTTTCGAGAACGGCAAGACAATAGACAACATGCGGGTGGCGTATGACGCTTATGGTGAGTTGAGCACCGCGCGCGATAATGCAATTCTAGTTGTCCACGGCGCCAGTCAAGGGCGCAATGGTTACCGTATCTTTATCGGTCCCGGCAAGGCCTTCGACACCAACAAGTATTTTGTCATCACTGTAGATGCTATCGGCGGCGGCGGCTCCAGCAAACCCGCCGACGGCCTGGGTGCCGAGTTTCCCGCCTATACCATCCGTGACATGGTGCGGGCACAACATCAACTGCTCACCCAAGGCCTGGGATTACAGAAGCTGGTCGCGGTGGGCGGCTCCTCCATGGGATCGTTTCAAGCACTGGAATGGGGCATCAACTATCCCGACTTCGCTAAAGGTCTGATCCTCGTGGTGCCCAGTGCCCGTAGCGACCGCCATGTCAATGCCATCTTCGATGCCGTCATCAACACCATTAAGCTTGATCCGAAATGGAACAACGGCAACTATACCGAGAATCCGGTCGATGGCATTGTCACCGCCGGCATGATCTATTTCCCGTGGCTCTATAGCGACGAGCAGCTCAACACCTTGGTAAGCAGCGAGCAGTACCAAAAAGCACTACGCGCATTCGGCACCGGCTGGGCCAAGGTCTGGGACGCGCGTAGCTTGATTTACCGTTATCAAGCCACCAGCAGCCACGATGTCTCACTGCCCTTTAACGGCAATATGACGGAGGCGCTTGGCAAGATCAAGGCCAAGGCGCTGATCATGCCGGGCATGACCGATCGCACCCTACCGAGTTACATGGCACGAGAAATTTACCGTGGCGTCAAAAACGCCGTGTACATGGAGATACCGTCCTATCAGGGCCACATCGCGTGTTGCCCGTCGACCGAAGAAAGCACGGAGTACGTCTTTATCACCGATCAGTTCAAGCGGTTTTTGGCGGGCTTAGTGCAGTAAGTAGTCGTCCCTGCAAAAAACCCGACAAGGCAGATGGTATAACGGTTTTCGGTTGAAATAGCGGGCGAGAAACTTGCAGGAAGGTCACAATTTTGATGTGATTTCTGTGAGTTTTTCGAGGCGAATCGATGCCGCAGACCGTGGATTTTTTCCGTGCCCGGC
>JBDSJK010000162.1:0-7636 GCA_039917535.1 Burkholderiales bacterium | reverse complement strand
AAGCAGCCTCAGCAAACGAGGCCGCATCGGATGGTGATATGGGCTGATTCAACTCAGATCTCCAATTTGCGTTTGCAGGTAATTTTGAATGCCTATTTTCTCGATCAGTTCCTGCTGCGTTTCAATCCAGTCGATGTGCTCTTCAGTGTCGTCGAGAATTAATTGAAACAGATCACGGCTGACAAAATCGCGCACGGTTTCGCAAAAAGCCATCGCTTCTTTCACCGCAGCCTGTGACGCGTATTCGAGTTTCAAATCCGCAGTTAATGATTCGGGCACCGTTTCGCCAATCGCGATTTTATGCATGTCCTGCAGGTTCGGCAGGCCGTCCAACATCAAGATACGTTCGACCAACTTATCCGCGTGCTTCATTTCGCCGACCGATTCTTCGTATTCCTTCTTGGCAATCGCCGCGAGACCCCAGTGTTTATACATACGGGCGTGCAGGAAGTACTGATTGATCGCTGTCAACTCGTTGGTAAGCTGCTTGTTGAGATGTTTGATGACCGCTTTATCGCCTTTCATGGCGTGCCTTTATTGAAATAAAACCAGCCTGCATCGTAGTCTGATTATGCGTTAAGCAACAGGGTTTGCGAGCGATTGTTTTTGCGGATAAGAACGATATTGTTAACCGATTGCCTCTGTAGAAACTCACCAATGGAAATCCCCAAGGAGCTAAGAGACTCGGGCTAAAGGCTACCGCGCCGCGACGGCTGTCAACCAAAAGCGGGTGAAAATTCCGATAGTGAGGAATAATGCAGATAACGGAAAGTTTAACCGAAGCCAACCGGCGGCGATGCACAGCGCTTCGCCGAGCCAGGGAATCCAGGCGATGAGCATGATAGGTAGGCCGAAGCTTTTGATACGGCTGAGCCAGCGCTGGGCTTTTTCCGGTAAAGATTTCCCTTCAGGCAACAGTCGCCCGGCCCAGTAGGTGGTCATGCCGGCCAGCACGTTACCGAGTGTGGCGACCAGGATGGCTTGCCAAAACATGTTGGGATGAAGTTTGATGACGCTGAACAAAAAAATTTCCGCGCCGCCTGGTACCAGCATCGCGACGAAAAATCCCGACAAGAAAAGCGCGATGAGTCCGCTTTGCGAACTAAATAGTGAGGCGAGCCAAGCTTCCAACAGGATACGATCAGTGATTGAAATGTTCGGAGGATAGCAGTATTTTGTTAGCACCAACGGACTGCCGCCAGGAACATCGCCATGAGTCGAACCATTCCCTATGACACCACGCGCCGTGCGTTGTATATGCCGTGCGCCGACGGCATCGCCTTAAGCGGTTTAGCGACGGCGAACGAGGCGTTGTTGTGCGCGGAATTGGCGCGTTTTGTCTATTGCCGTTTTGAGAGGGACGGCAACACCCAGCAGGCGATGCGCGATGAGCTTCGTGGTGTCGGTTTTTCTGAAGTAGATTTCTTTGATGGGCGCGGGATGCAGGCCTTGCTCGCGTTTGAGCCGAGCAAACAGCGAGTGGTGCTTTCGTTTCGCGGCACCCAACCCGATGAGGTGAAGGACTTACTCGCCAATGTAAAGGTATTCCCTTCAACCTGGGCCGGTGCGGGTTATGTGCACAAGGGTTTCTCCGACATGCTCGCAAGCGGGTGGGGTGCTATCCATGTGGCGCTGGCGCGCCGCCCGTCTGCGCGCTTGCTCTATACCGGCCACAGCCTCGGCGCGGCACTGGCGACGCTGTCCGCCGCGCTACATCGCCCTAGCGCAATGATCACATTCGGCTTACCACGGGTGGGAAACGGTGCGTTCGCCGATTCGCTCGCTGGAATCACCCATGATCGCTACGTTGGCTGTGCCGATCTCGTGTGTCGAATTCCGCCCGAACAGTGGAGCTACGAACACGTTGGCACGCGACGCTATATTGATCGCGATGGCGTGCTGCAAAGTAACGCTTCGGACGCCGATATTCGCGCGGACCAATCGAGCGCGAAATTGGCTTACCCACTTCAATATGGCTGGCGCCAACCGGCACATTTATTTTTCCGCAGCTTTGCTGACCATGCGCCAATCAACTATATTTATGCGTTGCGCGGCGGTATTTAAAATACATTAAGCTGAGAGCCAATGCTGGCGGGGCTCTCAAGACATATGCCGCCAACAACAAGACTGGAAGCGGCTGCTGGCGCGATGCCTATAGTTAAGCAAAGCTCACGCAATATAACCAATAAGGCCCGAGACCCATGTCCAGTTCATTGCATTACCGTCTTGCTATACCGAGCGACGTTTTTGGACTGCGGCTGTCTCTTATATAATGCGGCCCAAGTAACCAGTACGGAAGCCGAACCTGTTGGGGATTGTTATCGCGGCGATTTTTGTATCGGGAATGATTACCTACCAGATCGGGGTGTTCGCGATCTTCGGCGGCTTCTTGATAGGTGTGTTGTTGCACGACGAGCATGACTTTGTCGACGCGTGGCGCGACAAGGTGGGCCAGTTCGTGACCGTGTTTTTTCTGCCGATCTTCTTCACTTACACCGGATTGCGCACCAATGTGCAGGCGCTGGACAGCGCGGCGCTGTGGGCCTGGTGTATCCTGCTCGTTGCGTTGGCCACCATCGGAAAGTATGGCGCCTGCTATTTGGGCGCGCGCTGGGCGGGTTTAAACCATGACGAAGGACGAATCATCGGCATTATGATGAACACCCGCGCGCTGATGGAGTTAATCGTCATTAATATCGGTTTTGATTTGGGCGTGATTCCACAAAGTGTGTTCACCATGCTGGTGTTGATGGCGATCTTAAGCACAGTGATTACGTCGCCCGCCTTACGGCTGTGGTTGCCCAAAGTTGGCTTACCGAACGTAATGCGCGCATAGCAGGTTGTTACAAAACTACTGCGCGCGGCCAGACTGGTTCTGCGGTGCTCAATGTAATCCTCGTACACCTGCGCTCCTCGAACCAACCTGACCGCGCTCACTACGTTTTTCAACAGCCTGCTCCAGTGCGGCGCAACTAACAAGTTGCGCGGCGCACGAAATGTTCTTATCATCCGCCTTTCTTGTGGATGATCGCTGCTAATTTACTTGAGTCTGCGTCCACTGCCACCATTGGCGAGTACCCATGTCCGAAAATCTATTAATCGTTGAATCACCCTCAAAAGCCAAGACGCTGAAAAAGTATCTTGGTAAGGGGTTTGAGATTCTCGCCTCCTACGGCCACGTGCGCGATTTGGTGCCCAAGACCGGTGCGGTGGATACGGAAAATGGCTTTGCCATGAAGTATCAACTGGTGGAGCGCAATGAAAAGCACGTTAAAGCGATTACCGATGCGGTGAAGAAGGCGGATCGCGTGTATATCGCGACTGATCCGGACCGCGAGGGCGAGGCGATCGCCTGGCATATTGCGGAAATTCTTAAGTCAAAAAAACTCCTCAAAGATAAGGAATTGCATCGCGTCGCGTTTTACGAGATCACGCAGTCTGCGGTGAAAGAGGCGGTCGAAAACCCGCGCGACATCGCCATGCCGCTGGTCAACGCGCAACAGGCGCGGCGCGCGCTGGACTATTTGGTCGGCTTCAATTTATCGCCGTTGCTGTGGAAAAAAATCCGGCGCGGCCTGTCCGCCGGCCGGGTGCAAAGTCCTGCGTTACGTTTGATCTGCGAGCGTGAAGATGAAATTCTTGCCTTCAAAAGCGAAGAATATTGGAGCCTGCATTTCGATAGCCACAAAGGTGCGCAGCCCTTTACGGCGAAGCTAACGCAGTTTAAAGGCGAGAAGCTCACGCAGTTCAGCGTGACCAACGAAGCGCAGCAGAAAGAAATTACCGAATTTCTAGCGGCTCACGGCAAGGGCAAGGCCACTGTCGTCAATCTGGAAAAGAAACGCAAACAGCGTTCGCCCGCGCCGCCGTTTACCACCTCGACATTGCAACAAGAGGCGGTGCGCAAGCTCGGTTTCTCGACGGATCGTGCTATGAAAATTGCCCAGCAGTTATACGAAGGCGTGAACATCGGCAGCGGCCCGGTCGGTTTGATTTCTTATATGCGTACCGATTCGTTCGTGCTCTCGAATGAGGCGCTGAACGATATTCGTAGCTATGTGTCGAAAAATTTCGACGCGGATTATCTGCCGGCCGGCCCGATTTTTTACAAGAACAATTCCAAAAACGCCCAGGAAGCCCACGAAGCGATCCGCCCCACGGCGATTTCGCGCACGCCGCAAAGCTTGAAGGAATATCTGACGCCCGATCAGTTTCGCCTCTACGAAATGATCTGGAAGCGCACCGTTGCGTGCCAAATGAGTCCGGCGAAGTTTGACACCGTGGCGGTGGATTTTGCTGTCGGTGGCGAGAAAAATCTGTTCCGCGCAACGGGTCAGACCATGATTTTCGCCGGCTTCATCGCCGTGTATATAGAAGATGAAGACGACCGCGAGGCCGAGGGCGAAAGCAAGTTGCCCGCGCTCGACATGGGCGAAGTCGTACCCATCGACAAGCTGTATGGCGAGCAGCACTTTACCCAGCCGCCGCCGCGCTACACGGAAGCGACGCTGGTAAAAACCTTGGAAGAGCACGGTATTGGCCGCCCTTCGACTTACGCGAGCATTATTTCCACGTTGACTGCGCGCGAATACGTCATCCTCGACAAGAAGCGTTTTACCCCGACCGATGTAGGCACGATTGTCAGCCGGTTTTTGACCGAGCATTTCACCCGCTACGTCGATTACGATTTCACCGCCAAGTTGGAAGACAAGCTCGACGACATTTCCAACGGCAAGCTCGAATGGGTGCCGGTGCTGGAAGATTTTTGGGGCGATTTCAATAAGCAAGTCGTCGACAAGAGCAACGTTTCTCGCGCCGAAATTACCCATGAAGCGCTCGACGAAGCCTGCCCGAAATGCGGTAAACCGCTCAGCATTCGTCTTGGCAAGCGCGGTCGCTTCATCGGCTGCGGCGGCTATCCGGAATGCGACTACACACGCAACCTGGACGGACCCGATGGCGAAGCCGCTCCCGCCGGCCCGGTAGAAGTGGGCATTAATGACGCGGGTATCAAAGTGCTGCTGCTAAATGGCCCCTACGGCCCTTATGTCCAGCTCGGCGAAGCGACCGAAGACGGCAAGAAGCCCAAGCGCGCATCCTTACCTAAAGGCATGGCCGCTTCCCAGGTCACTATGGAGGTCGCGGACAAACTGCTGTCGCTGCCGCGCGAATTGGGCGCACATCCCGACTCGGGAAAAAGAGTCGTGGTCAATAACGGCCGTTTTGGACCTTACATCCAGCACGACAAAGAATTTCGCTCCATTCCTAAGGCGGATGACATTTTCAGCATCGAGTTGGCGCGCGCCTTGGAGATTATTGCGCAGCCCAAATCCGCCGGGCGCGCGGGCGCCACGGCCCTGAAAACCCTGGGACTCCACCCCGACGATCAGCAAAATGTGAGTGTTTACTCTGGCCAATATGGGCCTTACGTCAAGCACGGAAAAATCAATGCGACCATTCCACCGGAATTAACGCCGGATACTATTAGCCTAGAGCAGGCGGTCAATTTATTGGCAGCGAAGTCCGGGAAACCCGTCAAGGCGAAGCGCCCTGCGAAGACGAAAACCACGGTGAAAAGCGCGACGAAAAAAACCACCAAGCGCGTGACGCCAACGAAGCTGAAGAAGGCCGCTTAGTACCACGCCACGAGCCTCGCCCCGCTTGCCTCGCAGCACGGTATGCCTGGAGCGCCCCGCTGCCATTGATTAACAGCTCGATGGCATCTCAGTCGTTACGCTTGCAGACAACTTCCTCCCCTTGAAGGGGAAGGAGCCGGTCTGCGGTTTTGTCGCTAGTTACTTAACTTGGAGCCAAATGATCCAATTTGGCGCATTTCCCCACCATTTAGCACAATATTAGTGCATTGCATTTTTGTTCCTGCACACTAAGGCTTTGTGGCAAAATGCCCGATTCGATTTTTGTTCCCTGGCACGGTTTCTGCTGCAAGCGGTTAGGTTGCGATTTTAAATGAAATTTTCGGGAGAAGATGATGGCAGTTGCTGATGTAATGAAGATAATGAAGGACAACGATGTTAAGTTCGTTGATTTCCGGTTTACCGATACTCGCGGCAAGGAACAGCACGTATCCGTGCCCACAAAAGCATTTAACGAAGAAAAATTCAGTGAAGGCCACGCCTTTGACGGCTCTTCTATCGCCGGTTGGAAAGGCATCCAGGCTTCCGACATGCTGTTAATGCCCGATCCCGATACCGCCGTGATGGATCCGTTCCGCGATGAACCCACGCTTAATATTACCTGCGATGTGGTCGAGCCCAGCGACGGCAAAGGCTATGATCGTGATCCGCGCTCCATCGCCAAGCGCGCCGAAGCTTATTTGAAAGCCTCGGGCATCGGCGATACGGCGTTTTTCGGTCCCGAACCTGAATTTTTCATTTTTGATTCCGTGACCTGGAACGTAGACATGTCCGGTTGCTTCGTTAAGATCAAATCCGAGGAAGCGCCGTGGGCCAGTGGCGATGACATGGACGGCGGCAACATGGGCCATCGTCCCCCAGTCAAAGGGGGTTATTTCCCCGTGCCGCCCGTTGACTCATTGCAAGACATTCGCTCTGCCATGTGCATAGCAATGGAGCAAATGGGCGTCGAGGTCGAAGTACATCACCACGAAGTAGCCGCACCGGGCCAGTGCGAAATCGGCACCAAGTATGAGAAGCTGGTGAAGCGCGCCGACTGGTTGCAGATCATGAAGTACGTGATCCACAATGTTGCGCACTCTTATGGCCGTACCGCAACGTTCATGCCCAAGCCCGTCGTCGGCGACAACGGTTCTGGCATGCACGTGCACCAATCCATTTGGAAAGACGGCACCAACCTGTTCGCGGGCAACGGCTATGCCGGCCTGTCGGAATTCGCGCTCTATTACATCGGTGGCATTATCAAACACGCCAAGGCGTTGAACGCTATCACCAATCCGGGCACTAATTCCTACAAACGCTTGGTGCCGGGCTTCGAGGCACCTATTAATTTGGCTTATTCTGCTCGTAATCGCTCCGCGTCGATCCGCATTCCGTTCGTACAAAGCGCTAAGGCGCGCCGCATCGAAGTGCGCTTCCCAGATCCGACCGCCAATCCTTACTTAGCGTTTAGCGCCATGATGATGGCCGGTCTTGACGGTGTGCAAAACAAGATCCATCCCGGCGATCCGATCGACAAAAATCTCTATGATCTGCCGCCGGAAGAAGCGAAGAAAGTACCCAACGTGTGCTCGTCCCTCGACATGGCGCTGGAACACTTGGACAAGGACCGCGAATTCCTGACTCGTGGCGGTGTGTTTTCCAATGACATGTTGGATGCTTATATCGACCTCAAGATGGAAGAAGTCACGCGGTTCCGCATGACCACCCATCCGATTGAATTTGATATGTACTACAGCTTGTAAGCATTAACCTGTTTCCAAGCGTTAAGAAGGGGCGGGCCGTAAAGGCTGCCCCTTTTTTATTTGTAAAATATCACGAAATGACATAGACTTACGGCATATTCTTTTAGACATTCCTCATGAAGCGGGCTTTACTTTTCCTGCTGGGTTTCCTAATCAGCGTTGCGATCCCCGCTGAAACCATCTACCGCTATCTCGATGATCGCGGTGGCGTCACCTATACCAATATCCCTAACGCTT
>JBDSJK010000161.1:0-2867 GCA_039917535.1 Burkholderiales bacterium | reverse complement strand
GCTCGAATCCGATCTATTCGACATGCTTTCAGACATTACGCTTGCCGACGATGCCGATCTACCCAATACCGGCGTCGGCATCGAAAAAGAACGCTGGCTGTCGCCCATCTTTATTCGCGCCGAAGGGTACGGCACAAGAAGTTCGACTTTGCTGCTGGTCGATTACGATGGCAATGCCCGATTTACCGAAAGAACGTTCAATTCCGCAGGTGATCCAACGGATACGCGCCGCTTCGCGGTCAAAATGCAATAGTGTTATAAAGCTATATCTTCCTGCGAGCCAATCAGAATGCGGAGTTTCAGGCACGTGCCGCCAGGAACAAGACTGGGAGCCGCTCGTGGCAGTCCCCTGAAAAAAAAGGCCGCATCGAACGGTTTGGCATTCTGAGCGGAGCGAAGAATCTGCTGTTAGCGGTGAATCGACCGATTGCAAAAGCAGATTCTTCGTCGCGTCGCGCCTCAGAATGACGGAGTTTTTCAGCAAGTTGCTAGGTTACGTTATCATGCTGGCGAGCACGTAACCCTCTTTCCTATTACTTCATGCCCACTACTCTTGACCTCATTAAGCAGCTTATTTCGGAACCTTCCGTCACGCCCCATGACCATCGTTGTCAGTGCATATTGCGCGAACACCTCGCGCCGCTGGGCTTTGCCTTTGAGCTGATCCGCGGCAACGGGGTCGATAATCTTTGGGCGCGGCGTGGCATTACTGAGCCGCTGATTGCCTTTGCCGGCCACACCGATGTGGTGCCGGCCGGCCCGCTCGATCAGTGGCTCAGCGATCCGTTTCAGCCCGCCATTCGTGACGGCAAACTGTACGGACGCGGCGCGGCGGATATGAAAACCTCCATCGCGGCGTTTGTCACCGCAACGAAACAATTTGTAGCAAAATATCCCGATGTGCCAGGCTCGATCGGTGTGCTCATCACATCGGACGAGGAAGGTCCGGCCACCGACGGCACGGTGAAAGTTGTCGAAGCATTAAAAGCGCGCAACGAGCGGATAAATTATTGCATCGTGGGAGAGCCGACGAGCGTCGATCGACTAGGCGACACGATCAAAAATGGCCGCCGCGGCTCGCTGTCGGGCAAGTTGATCGTCAAAGGTGTGCAAGGTCACGTGGCCTACCCACATTTGGCAAAAAATCCCATTCACCTCGTCGCGCCTGCGCTGGCGGCACTCGCGGCGATTACCTGGGACAACGGCAATGAATATTTTCCACCGACCACCTGGCAAATCTCCAATATCCACGCCGGCACTGGCGCGACCAACGTGATCCCTGGGCAAGTAGACGTGGCGTTTAATTTTCGCTTCGCAACGGTGAACACACCCGAGTCGTTACAGGCACGTTTGGAGACGGTATTGTGCAATCATAATCTAGATTATGAACTGGCTTGGGAACTAGGCGGGAAGCCATTCTTGACGCCACGCGGCGAATTGGTAAAAGCCATCAGCGCGGCGATACACAGCGCGACCGGTGTGCAGGCCGAGATTTCCACTAGCGGTGGAACATCGGACGGCCGCTTCATCAAAGACATTTGCGATGAGTTAGTTGAGTTCGGGCCGATCAACGCAAGCATCCACAAATTGAATGAACACGTCAATGTCGCCGACATTGAGCCGCTGACGGAGATTTATTTCAAAACCCTGGAAAAATTGTTGATTAAGCGATGAGCATATTATTTGCCGAAGCGATTCATCATCTGCATACGGTACGCGATCTGCTGCGATTCGCCGTGAGTCGCTTCACTGAAGCGAAGCTATTTTTTGGTCACGGCTTTACGAACGCTTACGATGAGGCGGCCTATTTAATTCTACACACGCTCCATCTGCCGCTTGATCGACTCGATCTATTTCTCGATGCTCGATTACTGCCCGAGGAGCGTCGTCAACTGCTCGATGTGCTGGAGAAGCGTGTCCAGCAACGAGTTCCAGCCGCCTACCTGACCCGTGAAGCGTGGCTGGGCGGCCATTGCTTTTATGTCGATGAACGTGTCATCGTGCCGCGCTCGTTTATAGCAGAGCTATTGCCGGAAGGTCTCGCGCCCTGGATTCCCGACGAGCAAGACGTACTCACCGCCCTGGATCTTTGCACGGGTTCCGGTTGCTTAGCGGTGTTGCTGGCTAACGCATACTCGAATGCTTCGGTCGATGCCGCCGATATTTCCAGCGATGCGCTGGATGTGGCGCGACGCAACGTCATAGATCATGGCTTAGAAGACGAGATCCGCCTGGTTCAATCCAATTTGTATTCGGCGCTGGCGGGCTGCAAATACGATTTGATCGTTAGCAATCCACCCTACGTGACTGCAGCATCTATGGCGGAGCTGCCGGAAGAATATTGGAAGGAGCCCGACTTGGCCTTAGCCAGTGGCGCCGATGGCCTTGATCACATTCGCGTCATTGTGCGTGAAGCGCCACAGCATCTCGAAGCGAACGGCGTATTGGTGGTCGAGGTCGGACATAACCGGGATGCGGTTTGCGACGCGTTCCCAAACTTACCCTTTACCTGGCTCGATACGGCGAGCGGCGACGGGTTTGTGTTTCTCCTGGAGCGGAGCGCTCTGGCTGAGGCCGGCGTTTGAACGGATGATTTGAACGCAAAATTGATTCACTCTCGCCAGTCATGCCGACCCAACTCAGCACCTTTTCCAGCTCCGATGGGGCAAGTTCCAGCATCTGCCCACGCTTGAGAAACGATGGCATATTCACAATGCCATAACGTACCCGCATCAGGCGGCTGACGGTCAGTCCCAGGGAATCAAACAGGCGGCGCACTTCGCGATTACGTCCCTCGCGTAGCACCACGCCATACCAGTGATTCGCGCCTTCGCCGCCGCGATCGTCCAAAGAGTCTATTTTCGCCG
>JBDSJK010000160.1:0-6604 GCA_039917535.1 Burkholderiales bacterium | reverse complement strand
TGAGCTCGCCAATCGACGATTTAATTTAATTTAGTAGAGGAGCAAATCATGGAATGGTTTTCGCAGAACTGGGTTTGGGTGCTGTTCGCCGTCGCGATGATCGCGATGCATATGTTTGGCCACGGCGGACATGGCGGTCACGGGGGGCATAGCGGCGAGCGTGATGATACCAAGCCCGAAGGACGGGACGACCAGGAACGAGCCTCAAAAAAAGGGTCCGGTCATCAGCATTGACCGTTGGATATTAGATGTCAAAGTGGAGGCAGAAAAATGTTGAATATCAAAGTCGTGACATGGTCCCTGGCGATATGGACGGCGCTCAGCTACGTGTTTGTGTCGTGTATGGATTGCTGACGCCCTCCGGCGTACACATGTCCGCATTTCTGCTGCAAGTCTTGCCGGGGTATGAATTGCAAAGCTGGCGCGGTTTTCTCGTCGGGCTCATTCAGAGTTTTCTCTACGGCTCCTATGCGGGTCTCGTCTACGTGCCCGTTTACAATTTCTTGCATCGCAGGTGGGTGAAGCATTAAATATGACGAGGATTTGTAGGAGATGCGGTGATAGGGTAATGACATTGATAAACCGATTCTCGTAAGAGCAAGCACTTCGTATCGAAATGCCAACTGATGGGTGTTGAGAAAGAGAAACTTATGTACAAAAGAATCTTGGTACCGGTAGATGGTAGCGATACCTCAGCACTGGGACTTAGTGAAGCGATCAAATTGTCCCAAGATCAGGGGGCGACGATTCGGCTAATTCACGTTGTGGACGAGTTGATCATGTCGGGAAGTGTCGATGGAGCGCTCGGTTACACAGCCATGCTTATCGAAACGCTCCGTGAATTGGGCAAAAGCATCCTTAAAAAGGCTGAAGCCCAGGTACAAAAGCACGGCCTCAGTTCTGAATCCGTGATGCTTGAACACTTTGGGGGCCAAGCGGCGGGCTTTATCGTGGAAGACGCGAAGAAGTGGAATGCGGACCTAATCGTCTTGGGCACTCATGGTCGTCGCGGGATCACGCGACTCGTCATGGGAAGTGATGCCGAGGAGATCGTTCGTACCTCACCGGTCCCGGTATTGTTGGTTCGTTCAAAGACGTCAGACAATAAGTAACCCAGAAGGGTCATTATTGAGTGCTGAAGACAACAGCAACCCGTCGGACGTGTGCATATTTTTGTGTTTGGAAAGTTGATTCGTTTGCCTTTAAATTTTGGAGAAATCAAATGCGTAAATTATGGGTAGCCCTGGCGGCGTTGGTCACGTTAAGCCTTACCGGCTGCGGCTACAACACGTTACAGCTCAACGACGAACAAATTAAGGCAAGCTGGTCCGAGGTCGTGAACCAGTACCAACGTCGTGCCGACCTGGTTCCCAACCTGGTGAATACGGTCAAGGGCTTCGCCGCCCAAGAAAAAACTGTATTGCTTGGCGTCACCAACGCGCGCGCCAAAGTCGGCAGCCTCCAGGCGACCCCCGAATTAATTAATGATCCCGAGGCATTTGCCAAGTTCCAGGCTGCCCAAGGAGAGCTATCGAGCGCCCTGTCCAGGCTGCTGGTGGTGACTGAAAACTATCCGCAGTTGAAGTCCGACGCCAACTTTCGCGATCTGCAAGCACAGCTGGAAGGCACCGAAAACCGTATCACGGTTGCGCGCAACCAGTATATAAAAGCGGTGCAGGAATACAACTTAACGGTGCGATCCTTCCCCTCCAACCTCACGGCGATGGCGTTCGGATACAAAACGAAGCCCAACTTCGCGGTCGAAAACGAAAAGGAAATGGCTAAGCCGCCCAAAGTGGATTTCGGATCGGCGCCTGGTCAGCCCCAAGGTGAGGCCCAAGGAACGGCTAAATGATAGCAATCCATGGGGCAAGAACTGCATTTCTTGCTTGCACGCTTTGCTGGTTTCTCGTAGCTGGCGCAGAGGTCCCGGTTCCGCCCTTGGCAGGACGCATCACGGACCAGACCGCAACGCTCACGGCCGAGCAGAAGGCTGCCTTGGAGCAGACCTTGCAAGCGTTTGAAACCAGGAAAGGGAGTCAGATCGCAGTTCTCATCGTTGCCACTACCGCGCCGGAAACAATCGAGCAGTATGCCTTACGCGTTGCGGAGCAATGGAAACTGGGGCGCAGACAAGTGGATGACGGCGCAGTCTTTGTCGTGGCCAAGAACGATCGGGCGCTGCGCATCGAGGTGGGATACGGCCTGGAAGGAGCGCTCAATGACGCCACCAGCAAGCGCATTATCAGCGAGGTCATTACGCCGCGCTTCAAGCAAGGGGACTTCTATGGCGGTATTACAGCCGGGGTCGACCAGATCATTCGCGTCATCGACGGCGAGCCGTTGCCGGAACCCACAGGAAAGCGTGAGCGTGGCAGCGATACCGGAAATATTCAGCAGTATATCCCCGTCATTTTTATTCTTGCCCTCGTGGTGGGTGGCGTGCTGCGCTCCGTGCTGGGCAGGTTCCCCGGCTCGATGGTGACCGGTGGGATCGTGGCTGTCATCGCTTGGTTCGTTGTCGGCACCGTATTCATCGCGCTTTTCGCGGGCGTGATCGCGCTCTTTTTCACCTTGCTGAGTGGCGGTGTGGTCGGACCTGGCGTCGGCGGTCATCATGGAGGATCCGGCCGCGGTGGGTTTGGCGGTGGTGGTTTCGGGGGAGGCGGTGGCGGTTTTGGCGGCGGCGGCGCTTCGGGGAGATGGTAACGATGGATATCAAACGCATGCTGAGGCATCTCCTGGTGACCCACCAGTGGGTCAAGCGCGCTTTTCCCAGCGACACGCTGCTCGCGATCGATAGAGCGATCAAAGCGAGCGAGGCCTCACACGTTGGCGAAATCCGTTTCGCGGTGGAAGGCGCCCTGGACGGCACGCCGCTCTTCAAGGGACAGTCCGCGAGGGAACGTGCGATCGACGTATTTTCACAACTGCGGATGTGGGATACCGAACACAACAACGGCGTGCTGATTTATTTGTTGCTTGCCGACCGTGACGTGGAGATTGTTGCCGATCGCGGCGTTCATGCAAAGGTGGGCACGCAGGAATGGGAGAAGATTTGCCGCGCCATGGAAACGGCCTTTAAACAAGCGCACTACGAAGCGGGTGTGGTCAGCGGCATTCAGGCGGTAACGCAGCATCTGGTAGCGCATTTTCCCGCTGTCGGTAATGACCGGAATGAACTGCCGGACAAACCGGTGGTGCTGTAGTTCAACCCGAAAGTTTGCTGAAAAAACGTATGCAAAACGCGACGACGGTTCCCGTCACTGACGATAACAATCCTGACCTAAGGCGCCGGCGTACGCTGGTCGCTGCCGTTTCCGTGGGTTTCGGATTGGGCGCGATTGCGACGTCGGTTCCGTTCATTGCAAGTCTGGCGCCGAGTGCACGGGCTCGTGTCGCTGGCGGGCCGGTCGAAGCCGACATATGCGACCTCGCACCTGGCGCATTGAAGACTATCGAGTGGCAGCAAAAACCCGTTTGGATCCTCAAGCGCACGCCGGAAATGCTCCTAAGGTTGCAACAACATCGTAGCGAGCTACGTGATCCAGACTCGCAAACCCCTCAGCAGCCCGCGTATTCCCGGAACGATGCGAGATCAATCAAGCCGGAATTGTTTGTCGCGGTCGGCTTATGCACCCATTTGGGGTGCATTCCCGGATTTCACTCTGAAACGGGTGGAACGTTAGGCATGAACTGGGACGGTGGCTTTTATTGTCCGTGTCATGGTTCCCGATTCGACCTTGCGGGTCGTGTCTTCAAGGGCGTACCGGCGCCGACCAACCTCGTTGTCCCGTTGCATCGATATTTATCGGACACCACGGTTATTGTCGGTGCGGTTGCAAGAACATAAAAGCACTGACGGACTGCGATGTCAATCAGCATGCGCAGCCCATGGAAGCAGCTCTGAATTGTTCGAGAAGGGTCTATGTTCACACATGCGCAAGAGATGACAAGAACGCTTGCCGAACTTACGGCGCCCCGCAAAGGAATTCTCGCGGCCGACGAGAGTTCCGGCACCGTCGAGAAACGCTTCAAGGCCGTGAACGTGCCGTGCACCGAACAGACCCGACGCGACTACCGGGAGCTGTTGTTTTCCACGCCCGGGCTGGGCGGTTTCATTAGCGGCGTTATCCTGTTCGAGGAGACCCTTAAACAGAAAACGGTGGCAGGCGTGGCGCTGCCGCAGTTGCTGACAGCGCAAGGCATTGTGCCCGGCATCAAGGTGGATATGGGCACGCTGCCGCTGCCCGGTTTTACTGGGGAGAGGGTGACGCAGGGCCTGGACGGGCTGGCGCAGCGGTTGATGGAGTATAAACAACTAGGCGCGCGCTTCGCCAAGTGGCGCGCGGTGATTACCATCGGCGCCGGCATCCCGACGGCGCAGACGATCGCAGCCAATGCGCATGCCCTGGCACGTTACGCGGCCCTCTGCCAGGAACAGGGCTTGGTGGCGATCGTCGAGCCCGAGGTATTGATGGATGGCGACCACACGCTCGCGACCTGCGCACGCGTCACCGAGGAGGTGCTGCACGCGGTGTTTCACGCGCTACATCGGCAACGTGTCGCGCTCGAGTGCATGCTCTTGAAACCCAACATGGTCGTGCCGGGCATCGCGTGCCCCGAGCAGGTGGCGCCGGAGCAGGTGGCGCAGGCAACCCTCGCATGCCTGAGGCGCACGGTGCCCGCGGCGGTGCCCGGAATCTATTTTCTCTCCGGCGGGCAGGGCGAGGTGGCAGCCACGGCTAACCTCAACGCGATGAACGCTCGCCCGGAGAAGCAGCCTTGGGTCTTGAGCTTTTCGTACGGACGCGCCCTGCAGGCGCCTGCCCTCAAGTCATGGCGCGGCGAGGGTGCCAACAGGATTATCGCGCAGCAGGCCCTGTACCGGCGCGCGAGCCTGAACAGCGCAGCCCGCGAAGGCAAATACTCCGCCGCCATGGAGATTAAGTGAGTTGTTACTGGAGTCGGAGCGGGCTTAATACCCCTCGCGACGACAGCATCGGCGACTGCCTAGGCAATTGGAGAAACGAAATGTACGGGATTGTCATTGATCAGCATGCCCATACCTGAGGCAGTTCGCGCTGAGGTAGGCGAATTGAAGGTGATTGCAGAGAATGGATGGTTTGCTGCCCGTCCGTCGGGCACTGAAGACATTTACAAAATCTATGTGGGAAGTTTTCGCGGAGTTGAGCATCTACGCCGCATCGCGGAAGAAGCGCAAACCATCGTCGACGCAACGCTCAAGCGATGACGCCGCAGCCTCCATTTCGAGGAAAAGCCATGACCGAACCCAAAAACCCCAGCCCCAATTGTGAAACGCAAGGGGCATCGGGTCCGCAGCCCGATGGGCGCGGGGTCGAATCGCTCAACAGCGACTGCTTCTGCATCAGTTTTGACGCTGATGCACTGAAGCGCGAGTTCGAAACGGACGCCGAGACACGTAGCGTATATCCGTTGATGCTGGAGAAATGCCCACACCTGTTCGCCGCAATGCCGGTGTTTGTGTCTCGGCGCCATCTCGACCGCATGGCGGCGATCGTTCGGGCGGCGCAGACGGTCATTGCGCTACCTGCGTACCGAGAGATCGTGCTCGGATGGGCGCCGCAGGTGGCGCGTTTTGATGCCGGTGGCGCGCGAGGTGTGTTCCTAAGTTACGATTTCCACGTGGCCGGCGCCGGACCGAAGCTGATCGAGATCAATACTAACGCGGGCGGTGCGCTTCTCAGTGCCGCGCTGGCGCGCGCGCAACGGGCTTGCTGCCCTGCGGTCGCGGGCATGTCTACTGCCCCGGTCCCGCTCGCGGCACTCGATCAAAATTTCGTCGCTATGTTTTTCGCTGAATGGCGCCTGACTCGCGGCGACCGGAATCTGCGACGCATCGCGATCGTCGACGAGAACCCGGAAGAACAGTATCTCTACCCCGAGTTTATTCTGTTCCAGCAACTGTTCCGTCGGCATGGCGTGGAGGCGGTCATCGCCGATCCGGCGGCGTTGCGGCTGCACGATGACGTCCTGTGGCACGGGGACGAACCAGTCGACCTCGTCTACAACCGGCTTACCGACTTCATGCTGGAAGAGCCTGCGCATGCGGTACTGCGCGAAGCATATCTGAACAACGCCGTCGTTCTAACGCCCCATCCGCGTGTTCATGCGCTGTACGCCAACAAACGCAACCTTGCCGTGCTCAGCGATGTTGAGCGCTTGCGGTCGTTCGGCGTCTCTGAAGACATGGTGCGCACCCTTTTGAGCGGCATTCCGAGAACTGAGATTGTCGATGCGGCTGATGCCAAGCGCTTGTGGTCGGAGCGGCGCAAGCTCTTTTTCAAGCCAGCGGCGGGCTTCGGCAGCAGGGCGGCATATCGCGGCGACAAACTGACCAAGCGCGTGTGGGAACAGATCCTCGCCGGGGATTATATAGCGCAGGCGTTGGTGCTTCCGGGAGAGCGGCTGATAGCGGACGATCAGGCGCCGCTCGCGCTCAAGTTTGACGTGCGCAACTACGTGTATGACGGTGCAGTGCAGTTCATCACGGCACGACTCTATCAGGGCCAGACGACAAACTTCCGCACCCCGGGCGGCGGTTTCGCGCCGGTTTTCACCG
>JBDSJK010000159.1:0-19965 GCA_039917535.1 Burkholderiales bacterium | reverse complement strand
TCTATCGAATTTGCGCTGTGTTGCTGCGTTCTGCACGCCAAGCGGACAACGTCCACAGAAACGTGCCGAAATCGCTGGCCGCGAAAACCAGGGCGAGCGCGCCGTGAATAATGCCGCAGTACCACAGTATGGCCATCACCAATGGCACGAGGGGTCGGTCGAGCATCGACGCGAACACAAAGCCTGTGGCATTCAAGCGGCCGCTTACGACATAAAGCATACCTAGGCCCCCGACGAGCACACCGACCAGACGAAAGTAATTCGCGCCTTGCCCAGTAAGTTCCGGCAGCCGTAAGACACCGGCTAGAAAGTGAGGTGCGAATAGGATCAAGACGGATTCAATCAACATAATCCAGCCGAACACTTCGACGGTTTTGGCGCTGCGCGATTGACCATCGGCTTGTAGCAAGAGGCGGAACATGTCCGCGAATCCAAGTTTGTTCATTGCTTCGTCCTCTCACCGTGATAACTTGGCAAATAGGATACACGAGCGAATAATTGATGGGGGATCGGTGGGAAACGAGCCAGGTCAACCCATCACTTTCACGCTTGCGAGGCGGCAAAAATATTATTATCATACACATGTGCATATCAATAGGAATGCGGCGATGAAAACGGAACGTATGGTGATACTGGTTACCCCTGAGCAAAAAGCCACGATCGCCAGCAAGGCGAAGGCGTTGAACCTGAGCGCGGGTGAAGTGGTGCGTCGCGCGGTTGATACCTACCGCCCGAACGATGATGAAGCGTTGCTGAACGCGCTGGCCGATGAGCTGGGCCGATCGGTGCGCGAAAGTCGCAAGGCGCTGAAAGAAGCGCTCGGTGAAGTAAACAAGACGCTGGGTCACTTTGCAGCTAAGCGAGCACCCCTGAGAAAGGCTGCTTAATGTCGGGCTTTGATCGGATTATCGACGGAATCAAAGAAGTCTTGCGCATGAGCGATGAGATCAAGCGCCTGTCCGAGGGGCTGAAATCAATTGCTACGGAAGTGCGTGACATCGACAAGCGTCTGATTCGCATCGAGACCTTTGCCGAGGTTGCGAAGGCGCAGGGGGGTCGTGGCGCAGGCAAACGGTTGCCGAAAGCTGCCGATTAATTTATTGCCCGTAGAGCCGCATGGATATTGGCTTCCCGGGCGGTTATACTCATCCTAATACACAAAAAACCTGACGTAGGTTGGGCTGAGGAACGAAGCCCAACATTCAGCGCACCTAATTTACCAGACTCTGTTGCGTGAATGCAGCGCATGAATTTGGCTTACAGCAAGTCTTGAAGTCGATGTTGGGCTTCATACTTCAACCCAACTACGCGGGTTGTAGTGGGCGGCGAGAAGCTGCCCCTAGCGCATACCCGGCATCATGCCCTTCATCCCGCGCATCATTTTCGCCAGCCCTCCTTTGCGCATCATCTTCAGCATCTTTTGAATTTGCTCGAACTGGTTGAGGAGCTTATTGACCTCTTGTACCGGCACGCCGGCGCCGGTGGCGATACGCCGTTTGCGCGAGGCCTTGATCAGATCGGGATTGCGCCGTTCGCCGGGGGTCATGGAATTAATGATGCCCTCGGTGCGAGCGATGATTTTGTCGTCCATCGGCATGCCTTGGGCGCCGGCGGAGAGCTGCGCCGGAAGTTTGTCCATGAGGCCGGCCATGCCGCCCATTTTTTTCATCTGTTGCATTTGCGTTTTGAAATCTTCGAGATCGAATTTCTCGCCGGACTTCATTTTCTTCGCGAGCTTTTCCGCTTCGTCGCGATCCACATTGCGTACCGCGTCTTCCACCAGCGAAACCACGTCGCCCATGCCGAGAATGCGCGAGGCCATGCGTTCGGGATGGAAAGTTTCCAGGCCCGTGAGTTTCTCGCCGACACCGATGAACTTGATCGGCTTTTGCGTGATGTGTCGCACCGAAAGTGCAGCGCCGCCGCGGGCGTCGCCGTCGAGCTTGGTGAGGATCACGCCGGTGAGTGGCAATGCTTCGCTAAAGGCTTTCGCGGTATTCACCGCATCCTGGCCCTGCATTGAATCGACCACGAACAGCGTCTCGATAGGATTCACCGCCGCGTGCAAGGCTTTGATTTCCGCCATCATGGCCTCGTCGATAGCGAGGCGACCGGCGGTGTCGACGATCAACACATCGTGGTAATGGGTACGGCCAAACGCGAGCGCGGCCTGCGCGATGGCGACCGGCTGCTGGCTGTTGTCCGATGCGAAAAAATCAACGTCGATTTGTTTACCCAGCAAGCGTAACTGCTCGATGGCTGCAGGGCGGTACACGTCGCAACTCACTAGCAACACTTTCTTTTTCGATTGCTCTTTGAGCAGCTTGGCGAGCTTGCCGGAACTGGTGGTTTTTCCCGAACCCTGCAGCCCCGCCATGAGAATGACGGCGGGGGGCGTCGTTGCAAAATTCAAACCCGTGGCCTGCTCGCCCATCAAAGCCGTGAGTTGTTTGTGGACCACGCCGACTAAGGCCTGACCGGGCGTCAAGCTGTTCACCACTTCTTGGCCCAAGGCCTGTTCTTTGACTTGCGCGATGAAATCTTTCACCACCGGCAAAGCGACATCCGCCTCCAGCAACGCGACGCGGACTTCGCGCAGCGCATCTTGCACGTTCACTTCTGTCAGCCGGGATTGGCCGCGCAGGGTTTTGATGACGGAAGAAAGCCGGCTTGTGAGGTTGTCGAGCATGATTCTGTCCTAGTGGAATGCGTTGGTGTAGACTGCAACTGAAGAATTGTAGCATCCCATTATTTATCGTTATCAGCTCAACGCGGCATCCATGACTACTCCGATTTATCTCTTTGTCGCCGTGATTTACGGCGCGGTCGCGATTTTTGTTGGTCGCCAAACGCGATTGCAGATTGCTCCGGGCGCGCAAACCGTTTCCGACGGCGACCACTCAAGGTGGATGAATTGGGCGGTGCTGGCGGGTATCGTGCTACATGGGATGGTGCTGCAGCGCCTGATGTTCGGCGCACAGGGAATCAATCTGGGTTTGGGCAACGCCGTGTCGCTAATCGTGTGGCTCACGGTGCTCATTTACTGGCTGGGTAGTTGGGTTTATCCGATTGCGAGCCTACAAATGTACGTGTTGCCGGTTGCGGCGGCGGGCGCGTTGTTGGCGCTGGTGCTACCGAGCCAGCGTTTTTTGTCGCTCGCAACGCGGCCCGCGCTGGCCGCGCACTTGGTCATGTCCCTGTTGGCCTATAGTTTATTTACCATCGCGGCGCTGCATGCGTTGCTGACATCGGCGCTGGATCGTGGCTTGCGCCGCGGCACGCTGCCCCTGGCGCTGCGTGGCGCGCCACCGTTGATTGCCATGGAATCACTATTGTTGCGCATCATACAAGTGGGATTCATATTATTAACGCTAGCGCTGGTCAGTGGCTTTGTATTTTCCGAGCAGGTGTTTGGCAAGGCCATCACCTTTCCCCACAACGCCCACAAGGTGGTATTTGGCGTGTTGTCGTGGGTGATTTTCGGCGCTTTTTTGGTCGGTCATCGCTTTTATGGTTGGCGCGGAAGAACCGCCGCGTTGCTCACGTTGATTGGTTTTGGCTTGTTATTGATTAGCTATGTGGGCAGCAAATTTGTGTTGGAAGTTATTTTGAAGCGGGTGGTTTCGAGTTGATTATTGTTGAGCCTATGCGCTTGCTCGGCACGGCATTACTTATTGATCATGGAGCAACCTTGTGACGATGAACAACAGGGCCACGTCATTCCCTCGCAGGCGGGAATCCAATTTTTTCGTTCCAGGCTACTTGGATCCCCGCCTTCGCGGGGAAGACAACAATTTGTCATTTGTCCGGGTAATCCTCAATAGTTTTTAAAATCAGGAGAAAATTTTGATTGATGTTTATTCTTGGGCAACGCCCAACGGCCATAAGATTCACATCATGTTGGAAGAAACGGGCCTTGAGTATAAAGCGCACGCCATCGACATAGGTGCCGGTGAACAGTTCAAGCCCAAGTTTTTGAAGATAAGCCCGAATAATAAAATTCCCGCTATGGTCGACCACGATGGACCCGGCGGCGAGCCGATTTCGATATTTGAATCCGGTGCAATGTTGTTTTACCTGGCGGAGAAGACAAGAAAATTTCTGTCGCGAGATTTGCGCGGCCGTTACCAGACCATGGAATGGTTAATGTTTCAGATGGGCGGCGTTGGGCCGATGCTGGGCCAAGCTCACCATTTCCGCATTTACGCGCCGAAGAAAATCAAATATGCCGTGGATCGCTACACCAATGAAGCTAACCGGCTGTATGGCGTGCTGGATCGTCGCTTAAAGAAAAGCGCTTATCTCGGGGGTGATAAATACACCATCGCCGATATGGCTACCTGGCCGTGGTTGCGCAGCTATAAAAATCAGGGCGTAGATATGGATGCATACCCCAGCGTTAAGCGCTGGTTCACGGAAATTGAAGCGCGGCCCGCCGTGCAACGCGGCGTTAAAGTGTTGGCCGATAAACGTAAGCCATTGCTTGATCCAAAGGCGCGCGAGGCGTTGTTCGGCGCGATGCAGTATCAGCGTAGATAGTTATTTCCTCTAGCGGCGGTCGCGGCGCTAATTTCGGCCGCCCCTGTTATGTAGCTCCCGCTTGATTTAGTTCATGACCCATTCAATCGCGAAATCGATCATTCGCCTTGCGCTGCCCATTTTCATCGGCCAGATCGCGCTGATGGCAAATGGAATCATCGACACCATCATGGCCGGGCGAATTTCGGCTGTCGATCAAGCAGCAGTGGGCATTGGCATGAGCGTTTACTTCAGTGTATTCGTGCCCTTCATGGGTGTGCTGCTGGCGATTTCGCCCGCCGTGGCCCACCTCTACGGAGCCAATAACCATGCGGCGATTGGCGAAGAAGTGCGCCAGGGCCTATGGCTGACGCTGTTCTTGGCCTTGCCCATGTTCCTGCTCATTTATTTTCCTGAGCCATTCTTGCGCATCAGTCAATTGACCCCTGAAGTAGAAGCCAAGACTCGCGCGTACCTGCAATTTTCCGCTTGGGGCGCACTGGCGCAATTGCTGTTCCGGCTTTTTTACGGCTTCACCACGGCGATTTCGCGACCGCGCATTGTCATGAAGTTGAGCATCTTTGCACTTGCGATTAAGGTGCCGCTCAATTTCGTATTCATGTATGGCTATCTCGGCTTCTCCGCCATGGGCGGTGTCGGCTGCGCGGTCGCGACCATGATTGCGGTGTGGGTCACCGCGGTTGTGACGTGGTACATGGTGTGGCGTGACGCGGACTATCGGCGCTACCAAATTTTTGCGCAGTGGTCGCGGCCTACGTTCCGCGAACAAACGCATTTGCTTAAGCTCGGCATTCCCATCGGCGTGATTTTTTTGGTCGACGTGACGTCGTTTACGTTCATGGCGTTATTCATCGCCCGGCTGGGCGCAACGGCGTCGGCAGCGCACGGGATTGCGACCAACTTAGCGGCGTTTTCGTACATGCTGCCCATGGCGTTGGGCATCGCCGTGAGCGTGTTGATCGGTCAGGCGTTAGGTGGCAAAGATCCGCGCCTGGCGCGGCGCACCGGCAAGATTGGTTTTGCGCTGGCGGCCGCTTGTGCGGTCGCGTTTGCAGTGCTGATCGCCGGCTCAAGTTCGTGGCTGACGCAGGTCTACACCCGCGACCTGGCGGTTCGCGCGTTAGCCACGCAATTGTTGTTGCTCGTCGCCGTTTACCACATAGTCGACGCTCTGTTAGCCATGGGCATCAACGCGCTGCGCGGTTATAAAGTCGTATTGGTGCCACTGTTAGTGTGCGCGGTATGTTTGTGGGGGTTAGGGCTATGGGGTGGCTGGTTGCTGGGTTTGCAGGGATTAACCGCGTCCATACAAATTCAGCCGTTGGGTGTACCTGGATTTTGGTATGCCGCGATAGGCGGCTTCGCCCTGGCGAGTTTCCTTGTTGCGGGTTATTTCTGGTACGTCAGCGGCCAGCGAATTCACGCTACTGAATAAAAAATTAGGGCGGCCGAAGCCGCCCTAAAGTCGTTGCTGAATATTTTAATTATTGGGTTTTCAATGAGCAGCTTCCCAATTCCGGCCGGTGCCAACGTCGACAACCAGAGGCACGGTTAGCGTCGCTACCTCGCTCATCAGCGCCGGTATGGACGATTTCAATAACTCCGTTTCGCTTTCGGGTGACTCAAAAACCAGTTCATCGTGGACCTGCATAATGATTTTGCTGTCAAGTTTTTCGCGTTCCAGCCAGTTCTGCACCGCGATCATGGCAAGTTTGATCAAATCGGCGGCGGTGCCTTGCATGGGTGCGTTGATTGCCGCTCGCTCCGCCGCTTGACGGCGCGGGCCGTTGCCACCTTTGATTTCCGGCAGCCATAGTCTTCGCCCGAAGACGGTTTCCACATAGCCTTGGTTACGCGCATCGTCGCGGGTGCGTTGCATGTATTGCGCTACACCGGGATAGCGCGCGAAGTAGCGGTCGATGTAGGCCTGCGCCGCGGAACGCTCGATGCCAAGTTGCCCAGCCAACCCAAAGGCCGACATGCCGTAAATCAGGCCAAAATTGATGACCTTGGCGTAGCGCCGTTGTTCGCTGCTGACCGCCTCGCGGCTGATGCTGAAAATTTCTGCCGCCGTCGCGCGATGAATGTCCTCGCCCGCTTTGAAGGCATTCACCAGGCTTTCGTCGCCGGAAATATGCGCCATGATGCGTAACTCAATTTGCGAGTAATCCGCCGACAGTACCATGGCGCCTGGCGCTGCGATGAAGGCCTCGCGGATGCGGCGTCCTTCGGCGCTGCGCACGGGGATGTTCTGCAGGTTGGGATCCGTGCTCGACAGGCGCCCCGTCACCGCGACCGCCTGAGCGTAGTTAGTATGAACGCGACCCGTGGCGGAATTCACCATGCGCGGCAGTTTGTCGGTATAGGTGGATTTGAGTTTTGCCAGGCCGCGATACTCCAGCAAAATCTTCGGCAGCGGATAATCGAGGGACAATTGTTGCAGCACGTCCTCATCAGTGGAGGGCGTACCGCTGGGCGTTTTCTTGATGACCGGTAGCTTTTGTTGATCAAACAAAATCTCTTGAATTTGCTTTGGCGAATTGAGATTGAACGACTGGCCTGCTGCTTCATGGGCTTTGCTTGCCAGAGCTAACAGCGTGTGGCCCAGTTCGTTGCTTTGTGCCGCGAGCAGGGCGCTGTCGAGTAGTACACCGTTGCGCTCGATTTTCTGCAATACTTGCATCACCGGCATTTCAATATCTCGGTAAATGAAGTTGAGTTTTGCGTCACGCTCTACCTGCGGATGCAGGTGGCGATGTAGTTGGAGCGTGATGTCGGCATCTTCCGCAGAATATTCCGTAGCGGTTTCGATGCTGACTTGATCGAAGCCAATCTGATTCGCACCCTTGCCCGCCACCTCTTCAAACTTGATGGTTTTCACATCGAGATGCCTTGAGGCAAGGCTATCCATATCATGGGGACGATGGCTTTCGAGCACGTAGGACTGAAGCAACGTGTCGTGCTCCACGCCACGCAGTTGTATGCCGTGATTGGCGAGAATGTGCTGATCGTACTTCACATTCTGCCCCAGCTTTTTGACGGCCGGGTCTTCCAAGATCGGCTTAAGCCGCGCCAGCGTCGCGTCGAAATCTAGTTGCGTCGGCGCGCCGGGGTAGTTGTGCGCCAGCGGGATATACGCAGCGCGATAGGGTTCGACACTGATGGAAATGCCGACGATTTTAGATGTCATCGGATCGAGCCCGGTGGTTTCCGTATCGACGCAAACCAGATCTGCCGCACGCATTTTTTCGATCCATTCTGTAAGCGCTGTGTCGCTGAGAATCGTGACGTAATTTCGAGCGATTATCTCAGCCGGTGCGACAAGTTTGTCGCTATTTTTTTCTGCGGGATCATCGTCTCGCGCGACTTCTTGTTGACGCTCTTCCAGTTCCCGCCGCCATGTTTTAAAGCCAAATCGCTCAAACAATCCCAACAACTTTGCCTTGTCCTGAGGCTGTGCAGTTAGATTATCCCAATCGAAGGTCAGATCCACGTCGCACTTCACCGTCAGCAGCCGACGCGCTTGCGGTAGCCAGTCGAGCGCTTTGCGCAGATTCTCGCCGACCACGCCGCTGACTTGTTCCGCGTGGGTAACGACATTGTCGAGCGTGCCATATTGGGTCAGCCACTTGACCGCGGTTTTCGGACCGACTTTTTCCACGCCGGGCACGTTGTCCACGCTGTCGCCGACCAGCGTTAAATAATCAACGATGCGAGCCGGTTCCACGCCGAATTTTGCCACCACGCCCGCTTCGTCCAGCGTCTCATTGCTCATGGTGTTGATGAGCGTCACGTGGGGTGTCACGAGCTGTGTGAGATCTTTGTCTCCGGTTGAGATCACGGTTTTCGCTCCCCGTGTTTCTGCGTGATTTGCCAGTGTTCCGATCACGTCGTCGGCCTCCACGCCGTCGATCATCAGCAACGGCCAGCCGAGTGCCCGTATGGTTTCCAGCAAGGGCTCAATTTGTAGCTTTAAATCGTCGGGCATGGCGGTACGATTGGCTTTGTATTCGGGATACCAATCGTCGCGAAAGGTTTTGCCCTTGGCATCCATCACGCAGGCCAGATAATCCGGACTATAATCCGAGCGTAATTTGCGCAGCATGTTAATTACGCCATAGATCGCGCCGGTCGGCTCGCCTTGCTGATTGCGCAAGTCCGGCAGGCCGTGAAAAGCGCGATAAAGATAGGACGAACCGTCCACCAACAGTAGTGTTTGCATGAGAGTGTTATGAGCTTACAGAATAAGATTCCGCCCCTCGCCGATCGCGAGTTGATGTCACGCGCCACCTACACCGCGCGGGAGTCGTGGCGCATGTTTGAGATTATGGCAGAATTCGTCGAGGGTACTGAGAAGCTTGCCTCGATTCATCCCGCCGTGAGCATTTTCGGCAGCGCGCGCACCCCGGTCGATCATCCCTATTACATTCTCACCGAGCAGATCGCGCGCAAGCTGTCGGATTCAGGCTTCACCGTGATTTCCGGCGGCGGGCCCGGCATTATGGAAGCGGCCAACAAAGGCGCATTCGCCGGCAAGTCGCCCTCCGTCGGGCTCAATATTAGTTTGCCCCACGAGCAAAACAATAATCAATATCAAGACATCACGCTGGGCTTCGAACATTTTTTCGCGCGCAAAGTGATGTTCGTGAAATACGCGTCCGCTTACGTCGTCATGCCGGGCGGCTTCGGCACGCTCGATGAGTTGATGGAAGCGCTGACCCTTACCCAAACCGGCAAGACCCGTAAGTTCCCTATCATCCTAGTTCATACACCCTTCTGGGCGGGCCTGCTCGATTGGTTTAAAAGCACGTTAGTGACAGAAAAAATGATCCATCCCGAAGACATGGATCTGATCAAAGTGATCGACCAACCCCAAGCCGTGGTCGATGCGATTTTCCAGCACTACGAAACGCGCGGCTTCACGCCTTCTTCGGCTGAGCGCGAGAAGATGTTGAGTCTATAGTGTCCTCAATGACTAGTTCGTTGAATAAAACCGCCGAAAATCGCTGCCATACTTTGTCGCAAATCCTCGCCAGGTGTACAACCTGGCTCCGGTTTGCTTCGCGTCTCGCAACGATTTCGGCGATTTTATTGCGGGAGTGGTCGATCGAAGTTTTCATAATTTATCAACGAACTAATCATTCAGGATACTAGTGGCCGTCTTTACCCGCGTATTACGCGACGAACTGCAAACCTGGCTCGCAGATTATTCCGTTGGGACATTGACCGATTTCCACGGCATTGAGTCCGGCATCGAGAACACCAATTACTTCGTCACCACGTCCGAAGGCGAATTTGTCCTGACCTTGTTCGAGTTGTTGAGCGCGCAAGAATTGCCGTTTTATCTCAACTTCATGGCGCATCTCGCCAATCACGGCATTCCCTGCCCGCGCCCTATTGCGAATTTGCAGAACCAATATCTCGGCGCGCTAAAAGGCAAACCGGCCAGCTTGGTCAGCCGGCTGGAGGGCACGTCTGTATTGAAGCCCAGTCCATTGCACTGCGCAAAAGTCGGCAAGCTGTTGGCGAATATGCATCTGGCGGGGAAGAGTTACCCGCTGACCATGAACAACCCGCGCGGCCCCGCGTGGCGAAAAATCGCTGCGGCAAATGTATGGGAATTTCTGTCCAGCGAAGAAGCTGATCTGCTGCAGCAGGAAATGGATTTCCAAAACCAGATCGACACCTCGGCGTTACCGCGCGGTGTCGTCCACGCCGATTTATTTCGCGATAACGTGCTGTTTCGCGGCAGCGACGTCGGCGGCGTGATCGATTTTTATTTCGCCGGCGCCGACACTTGGTTGTTTGATTTAGCAGTCACGATCAATGATTGGTGTATGGCATCGCCTGGAGAACTGGACCCAGAGCGGCTCTCAGCCATGCTAGATGCGTACAGCGGTTTGCTGACCGTGAGCGAAGCAGAAAAAAAACTGTGGCCCGCCATGCTGCGCGCCGCCGCGCTACGCTTCTGGTTATCGCGCCTGTATGATTTTTATTTGCCGCGACCCGGCGAGATCATCAAGCCCCATGATCCGCGACATTTTCAGCATATCCTGCAAGGTCACGTAAACCATTCCGCTTTTTGGTGCTAGAGCTCGTAGGGCGCAATCGCGCAGCATTGCACCGAGCATGTATCAAAATATCACGCGAAATTAGAACACCGTGACGGCCCTAATTCTACAGAGTTCCATCGCCACGAAGCCTGTCCTACTTGCCTTCTGGCCCGGCATGGTCTGCGAGCCGCACTGGGATTGGCTCGTGGCAGGGTGCCATGCAAAGCTAGGTAGGGTGGGGTACACTGTTTGTGCCCACGCGGTAGTTACTGATTGCTGGCCGCGTGGGCAAACGATAAAACCGTGTGCCCACCCTATAACTTAGGGTGGCTTTCGCCACGAAGCCCATCCTACTTGTCTCCTGGCATGGCATGCCTTGAGAGCCTCACTGGTATTGGCTTCTGGCGACGTTGCTTGAAAAAAATTCTATGATCGAATGCCGTTGAATACGGCGATGACTAACTAAGCCGCCGTCAATTTCGCATATTCCAATGCCAACCATTTCACGCCGGTGTCACGAAATTTCACCTGCACGCGAGCGTCGGCGCCGCTGCCTTCGCAGCCCAGGATCACCCCTGCGCCAAACTTTGCATGGCTGACGCTCTGGCCAATTTTGAAGGGAAATTTTGCGACTTGCCAGGTGGAAGGCGGGACGGCGGCTGGGGCGATGTAACTTTTTGCGGGCGTTTCATAGCGGCTGCGGCCATAGCTGCCGTAACCGGTTTTGAGGGAAGGCGTATTGAAAAATGAGGGTCTCGGCGCGATTAGTTTGCATAGCGCTTCGGGGATTTCGTCGATGAAGCGTGAGCGGATGCCGTAGCGCACCTGGCCGTGCAGCATACGACTTTCCGCGTGCGTGAGGTAAAGGCGGCGTTTAGCGCGGGTCACGGCGACGTACATCAGACGCCGTTCTTCTTCCAACCCATCGGATTCCGATAGGCTGTTTTCGTGGGGGAATAATCCCTCTTCCAGGCCGCTCAAAAACACGGCGTGAAATTCCAGTCCCTTGGCGGAATGCACAGTCATCATGTGCAACGCGTCGGCGCCCGCTTCGGCGGCGTGGTCGCCTGCTTCGAGACTGGCGTGGGCCAAGAACGAGGTGAGGCCGTCGTCTTCCACTTCATGGACGAAAGCCTGGGCAGCATTGATCAATTCGTTTAAGTTTTCCAGGCGATCTGCGCCGTCTTTTTCCAGCTGATAGTAATTTTTCAGTCCCGAACGCTTCAACATTTCCTCGACCAATTCCGGCAATGGCAATTCTGCGACGCTGTTTTTCAGGTTGTGGATGACTTGCACGAAGGCCTGGAGACTGGCTCCACTCCTGCCTCCCAGGCCATTGATCTGCGCCGCGGTCATCAAGCTGGTTTGATTTTGCGTGGCGATTTCTTGCAGTTGTTCGAGGCTACGCGCGCCGATTCCCCGCGCCGGAAAATTCACCACACGCAGGAATGCGCCGTCGTCATCGGGGTTTGCCGCAAGGCGCAGATAGGCGAGGGCATGCTTGATTTCAAGCCGTTCAAAAAAGCGCAGGCCGCCGTAAACGCGGTAGGCGATGCCCGCAGAAAACAAGGAATGTTCCAGTACCCGCGACTGCGCGTTGGAACGATATAGCAGCGCTATGTCGGAAAGATTCACGCCTTCCGCGTGCAGGATTTTGACTTCGTCGACGATGAACGCCGCTTCATCATTGTCGTTAAAGGCCTGGAAAATTCGTACCGGTTCGCCAGTGCCTTCGGAAGTCCACAGATCTTTTCCAAGGCGGCCGGAATTGTGTTTGATGACCGCATTGGCGGCGTCCAAAATATTGCCGTGGGAGCGATAATTTTGCGTCAGCTTAAGCACGCGCTCGATGTGAAAGTCGCGCTGGAAATCACGCATGTTGGCAACGTTGGCGCCGCGGAACGCATAGATGGATTGGTCATCGTCACCGACGGCAAAAATCGCCGTTCGCGGCGAGGCGAGCAGCTTCAGCCATTTGTATTGCAACTTGTTGGTGTCCTGAAACTCGTCAACCAAAATGAAGTGGAAGCGGGCGCGATAATGCTCGCGCAATATTTCGTTGCGCGACAACATTTCAAAGGTTCGCAGCAGCAATTCGGCGAAATCCACCACGCCTTCGCGGTTGCATTGCTCGTCATAGAGGGCAAAGACATTGACCAGGGTGCGCTCGAATTCGTCGTGGGGCGAAATGTCTTTTGAGCGGCGACCTTCTTCCTTGTGACCGCTGATGAAAAATTGCACCTGGCGCGGCACGTATTTTTCTTCATCCAGATTCATGCTTTTCAACAAACGCTTGATCGCCGCGAGTTGATCCTGGCTATCCAAAATTTGAAACAACTGCGGCAAACCCGCATCGCGGTGGTGTGCGCGCAGCCAGCGATTGCATAGGCCGTGAAACGTCCCGATCCACATGCCCCGGGTATTGATCGGCAACATCGCCGCGAGGCGCGTCACCATTTCCTTCGCCGCCTTGTTAGTGAACGTCACGGCAAGTATGCCGCCCGGCGTTGCCTGGCCGGTTTGGATCAGATGGGCGATTCGCGTCGTTAGCACGCGGGTTTTACCGCTGCCCGCACCGGCTAACACCAGCGCCGATTGGGCGGGCAGGGTGACAGCTTCAAGTTGTTCAGCGTTCAGGCCTTGGGTAAGAGCGGAAGACATTAAATCCTAATTTGCATGAGGTTGTAATGTGATTATAAAGCAAGGCCGTCAACGACGTTTTTTTCGGTTAAAGGTATTGACAGCGGCAATATTGTAAACAATAATCATTCTCATTAATGACGAACCCGTGAGGCTCATATGGCAATGGATGAAACTGAGATGGTTTTCTTTGGCGATAACCCGGAACCCTGCCTGGCGGGCACCTTCGCGCTGATGAGTCTGTATCGCGACAATCCCTGCTCAATCATTGCTCACAAGATCATTCACAACCTCTACGTGCTCGGTCACCAAGCAACGTTTTCCGTAGAGTTCAAAGGGCAGTTACTGCAATTGCATCACGATTGGGTCGCAAACTTGCAAGATCGCGAGGTGCGCAATGTCACAGCGACGAATGGTGGTAGAAATGGCACGCTCCAATGAGTATCGCTGAAAAATTGCTGCGCTCGGTGGTACCGGCTTCGTGTGTGGTGGGAATCGTCTGTTTGATAGTATTGCCTTGGGCTGAGAACACGCTATCGTTCGCTCAGTGGTGTTGCTCTGCATAGTAGGGAAGGAATTTTGTTCGCAGCGATGGCGCTTGACATAAAAATAAGAATCGTTATCATTAGCGTTAATAACACTATTTAGAAATGCCCCACCATGAGCAAACTAAATCTAACGCCTTCATTTATTGCGATGATATGCATTGGCCTAATGAGCTGTGGGGGTGGATCCAGCCATGCCGCGCCGCAAGCGATGTCCGCAGCCGCGCAGGTGTGGGATCCGAGTTTTCACGACGTCACACTATCGGCCTCGGGCAGTCAGTCCTGTGCTACCTGCCACAATCCCGAACGCGCACACGCCGGTGTTGACGGCCGTGCCGTGCCGTTGGGTGGAGCAGCTTTCAATCCGCCGGGTTTTTGCAACGCCCCCTCCTTGCGTTACTTAGCGCAAAACCCGGCGTACTTTTTTGATGATGAAGGTACGCCAACGGGTGGTTTCAATCGAGATGGCCGCGCGCAAAGCTTAGCGGAACAGGCGCGGCGGCCGCTTTCAGCTGCCCATGAAATGGCCAACGCCAGCGCCGCCAACGTGGTCAACAAGCTTCAGTCCGCATCCTACGTGGAGGAATTTCGCGCGGCGTTTGGCGCGGATGTTTTTACTGACGCCGACACGGCGTTTGCAGGCCCGTTAAGCGCACTGGAGAAGTATCAGCAAGAGCGTCCCGAGTTCAATCCCTTCACTAGTAAATACGATTACTTTCTCAAGGGGCAATCGCGTTTGAGTGATCGGGAAATTCGCGGTCTTGCTTTATTCAACGGCTCGCTACCGCTCTTCACCAACTTCACTTACGATAATGTTGGTGTGCCGCGTAATTTGGACATTCCCGCACCCATAGCTCGCACGTCGTGAAGTTTAACGATGTACCGCCAGCCTATCGCGCCAACGTCAACAGTAGCGAAAAGCCTTACGACCGGATACTGGGTCAAGCGCCCGCGCTGAATGAGCAGGAAATTGATGACGTAATTGCCTTTTTGAATACCTTAACCGATGGCTAACAGTTATAACATTTACATTCTGGGGACATATGAAAAAACTAACACTCGCAATCGCTTTGAGCACCGCGCTAGGCCTTGGTGCAGGGCCGACATTGGCGGCAACGATCGAAGAAAAAATCGATATCTTGCAACAGGAGTTAGAAACGCTTAAGGCAGAACTCGTAAAGCTCAAGGGTCAGCAACAGACGCCGGCATCGGCGCAATCGGCCGAGGCGCAGGGACCATCCCAGGGCTCTGGCATTTCGTTTGCCGGCGCGGAGGGCAGCGCGGCGGCACGGAATGCCATTCCGGGTTCCAGCACCCTAGGAGGCTACGGTGAAATGATTTACAACAATTATCGAGATGGCGATGTTAAAGACCAGCTTGATTTTCGCCGCTTTGTCCTGTTTTTTGGACATAAATTTTCCGACCGGTTGCGCTTTTTTTCCGAGCTGGAAGTGGAACATGCATTGGTGGAAGGTGGCGAAGGTGCGGTTGAAGTCGAGCAAGCGTACTTGGATTACCGAATCAATGACGCTTTTATCGTCAAGGGCGGTGCGTTCTTAATACCTATGGGCATACTGAACGAAACCCATGAACCACCGACCTTTTTTGGCGTGGAACGCAATGAAGTCGAGCGGCGTATCATCCCGTCCACGTGGCGAGAAAACGGCATGGGTGTGCACGGCGAAATCGCGCAGGGTTTGCATTACGACGTGGGTGTAGTCTCTAGCCTGGACGCGGGCAAATTTGGCGGGCCTGATGTGGGTATTCGCGAAATGCGTACCGAACTGCGTGAGGCGCCGGCCCACGATTTCGCTTTCTACGGCGCGCTCAATTATCGCGGCATTCCAGGATTGTCGGTGGGTGGCAGCCTGTTCACCGGCAACACCGGCCAGAACGGCGTTACCGACAGCGCACTGAAGGGCGTGAATGCGCGCCTGACCTTATGGGATGTGCATGGACAGTACCGCTTGGGCGGCCTCAATCTGCAAGCGCTGTATGCCCGCGGTAAGTTAGGCGACGCCGATCAGATCACCGCCGCAGCCATTGCTCGCTCAGGCAATGCAAGCGAGATTGCGCCTAGTGCTTTCTGGGGCTATTACGCTCAGGCCGGTTACCACATCCCCGTCGGCGCGGAAATGGAAGTCGCGCCCTTCGTCCGATATGATCGCTACAACACTCAGGCTAGCGTACCGAGCGGACTCAACGCTAATCCCAAAAATAACGAACGGGTTGTTACAGTGGGCGTAAACTTCAAGTTACATCCGCAAGTGGTGCTCAAGGCGGATTATCAGAATTACAAAGAGGACAACAGCAAAGATCGATTTAATCTTGGTTTGGGCTACATGTTCTAGCGTAAATTCCTCCGTGATACCTGGGGCCGGCGGGCATATTATTGCCCGTCGGCCTTTATTCATTCTAAGATACTAAGAATTATGAAAAATAGACTACGTGCTGCTTGTTTAACTTACTGGGTTTTCTTGTGCGTATACGCGCAGGCCGACGAGCAAGTCTATCTCGCGCCCGAGGTTTTTCTCGCCGAAGCATTCGGCACACCGCCGCCGCCGACAGTGTTGTGGATCACCGCGGCGATTCAGCCGGACGTTGAAAAAATTCTGGGCCATCCGCCGAGCAAATTGCGCCAGCGCTATTGGAGCGACGGCATCAAGACCGCGTGGATATTGGACGAAATCGGCAAGGAAGAATTCATCACCGCAGGATTTATTATTAATAATGATCACATCGAAAAAGCCCGCGTGTTGGTGTATCGCGAAAGCCGCGGCGGCGAAGTGCGCTACGCCGCATTTCTCAAGCAGTTCGAAGGCGCGCAATTGTCCGACCAGCGGCGCTTGACGAAACGTATCGACGGCATTTCGGGCGCGACGCTGTCGGTGTGGGCGATGGATCGCATGGCGCGGCTCGCGTTGTATTTCCATCGGCAAGCGCAAAAGTGACAGCATCGAAATCCCACGATGCGCGCCATCGCCGCCGCACCATCGGCGCGACGTTGCATCGTGTGCATCGCTGGATGGGTGTCGTCGTGAGTCTCTTCGTGGTGTTCTTAGTACTGACGGGCTGGGCGCTCAACCATGCCGGTACGCTAGATCTGGGGCGGATCTCCGTGAGGACACCCTGGATCGCCGCATGGTACGGGCTTCGTGGCGAAGTGCCCGCCACAGGCCACGCTGCAAGCGGCCGCTGGCTTATCGGCAACGAAGAAGGCTTGCTGCTGGACGGCAAGCGCATTGACGCCAAGCTCGGCGCGCCGATCGGAATGGTGAGCGCGAAAGGGCAGTTTTACATCGCGAGTCGCGATCAGTTATTGATCTTGTATTCCGGCGGACAAGTGATAGAAAGGCTCAACTCGGCGGATCTACCGGGTCGGCCCATCACCCGCATCGGCCTAGCGCAGGAAAAAATTGTGTTGCAAGCCGGCGCTGCATTCGCTACGAGCGACGGCGTGTCGTGGTCCCCATACCAAGGCGAGGTGACGTGGGCGACGAGCCAACCGCTACCGGCCGATCAACTCAAAGCCGCGCAGATCCTAGCCCCCAGCCTGTCGCTGGAACGCATCGTTCAAGACTTGCACAGCGGTCGCGTGTTTGGTCGCTACGGCCCGTTGCTGATGGACGCGGTGGGATTGATTTTCTTGCTGCTGGCCGCCAGCGGACTGTGGATGTTCTTCCGCCATCGCCGCCGTTAGCGTGGTATGATTTTCCCCATCCTAAGCCCCTGACTCAAAGTCCATAACTTCCATGGCCGATCCCGAGCAACACTACGGTTTTGAAGTCAGACAACGCCGTCGCGGCATCTATTTGCTGCCCAATCTGTTCACCACGGCAGCACTGTTCGCCGGCTTTTTTTCCATCGTGCAAGCCATGAACGGCAAGTTTCAACTCGCCGCTATCGCCATCTTCATCGCCATGGTGCTCGACGGTTTGGATGGTCGTGTGGCGCGACTAACGCGCACGCAAAGCGCATTCGGCGCGGAATACGACAGCTTGTCCGACATGGTTTCCTTTGGCGTCGCGCCCTCTTTAGTCGTGTACGAGTGGGCGCTGAAAGATTTGGGCCGCTGGGGCTGGATCGCCGCGTTCCTTTATTGCGCCTGCGCCGCGTTGCGCTTAGCGCGCTTCAACACCCAACTCGACGTCGCCGACAAACGCTACTTCACCGGCCTACCCAGCCCCGCAGCGGCGGCGTTGCTTGCGGGCTTGATCTGGATCATGGTCGACTACGAAATCGTCGGTCGCCGTATCGATTGGCTGGTGTGGAGCGTCACCGTATTCGCGGGACTGACTATGGTCAGCAACGTCAAGTTCTACAGCTTCAAAACCATCAACCTGCGCAAGAGCGTGCCGTTCTGGGCCATGCTCCTGGTCGTATTGTTTTTTGTCATCATCACCATTGATCAGCCGCGCGTGCTGTTTGTGTTGTTCGTAGCCTATGCGTTGTCTGGCTATGTGATGTGGGCTGGGAATAGACTCAAAGGACGCAAGCGGAGCGCGGGTAAGGAACTCACATCAAGCGACGAAAAGCGGCCGGATAATTTCTGACACTGAAGCACTCTGGGACATGTTGCCCAGCGCCTTAACAGATCGTAGATCGCAAGGCGCAATCACTCAGCATACCTGCCACGAGCCGCATCCCGCTTGCCTCCTGGCAAGGCATGGCCTGAGAGGTGCACTGGGATTGGCTCGTGGCGAGGCCTTAAGCTCAGTTCAAAATCAACGCCCGGCGTAGCGCGGCGATAAACGCTGGGTCGGGCTTGCTGAGTTGGGTAGCGCGCGCCGCTACATGGCCGTCGCTGTCGAGCAGCGTTAGGATTGTTGCGTGATTGAATTCGCGATTCGCGAGTTGGCGGTATTGAATGCCGAGCACGGCGGCCAGTTGGCGCACGTCATCGGGTTCGGCGCGGGGGAGCGTCCAGCGCGTGTCGTCGAGTGCGGGTTGTTGCGCGACATCCGGTTCGGCGGCCATCACGGCTGCTACGGCCAGCAGTAGGGCAGCGGCGGCGACACGGTGGCTCATCGGCCGCTCTGCGCCACATCTCGCGCACATCGAAATCCAACATTCGCGGTGGTGTAAGCCGCCTGCAAGGACGACAGCATGGCCACACGCAGGCGGAACTTGCGGGGGGCTGGTGAGCGTCGGCTTGACCGGCTCACCTTGAGGCGGCCCGAAATCACCCTTCGCCGAACCGCCCGTCTCCGGCGCTGCGGCAGCGCTAGAAGACTTCAACGTGCGGCTATCGCCCGCCTCCCCTTTCATAGTCGATAGCTTATCCTAACAGCTACGTCATCGGCCATTTTGATCGGGATCAAGGGCGCACGTGTAAAGAAAACGACCTCACACACATTGCAATGCAAAAAAATCTACGCTATGCTTTGGCCATGTGTACGCAATTCACGCAATTCCAGTTGCTCTCTTACAGCGGCCTTGCCGGGCTGCTGCTGCGCTTCGCGCGCTAAACAACTCCCCCCTTTTCCCTGCTAGTGGTATTCGTGTTAGATTCGGCTGATGCCGAAATCTAAATTTGTTTTTGTATTGTCGAGTTGGAGACGACCATGAAAGATCATTTAATTATTTTCGATACAACGTTGCGCGATGGCGAGCAAAGCCCCGGCGCTTCGATGACGCGTGAAGAAAAGATTCGTATCGCCAAGCTGTTGGAAAAAATGAAAGTCGACGTGATCGAGGCGGGTTTTCCCGCTGCGAGTCCCGGCGATTTTGAGTCTGTAAAGGCGGTTGCGAGCACCATTAAAGATAGTCGCGTGTGCGGCCTGGCGCGCGCTACGACGCGCGACATCGAGCTCGTCGCCGAGGCGATCAAACCCGCGGCCGCCGGACGCATTCACACCTTCATTGCCACTTCGCCCATTCACATGAAAATGAAGCTGCGCATGGAGCCTGATATGGTGATCGAGGCAGCCGTGAATGCGGTGAAGTTCGCGCGCAAATTTTGCGACGACGTGGAGTTTTCGCCGGAAGATGCGGGCCGTTCCGAGCCGGATTTTCTTTGCCGCATATTAGAAGCCGTGATCGATGCGGGCGCTACGACGCTGAATATTCCCGATACCGTCGGCTATGCCATGCCCGGCCAGTTCGGCGATTTGATTCGCCAGTTGCGCGAGCGTATTCCTAATTCCGACAAGGTGATTTTTTCCGTGCATTGCCACAACGATCTCGGC
>JBDSJK010000158.1:0-4096 GCA_039917535.1 Burkholderiales bacterium | reverse complement strand
GTGCAGCGATGTTGCAGCAGGCCAAGCCACTGCTGAAACAAATCGCCGCGCCGGTACTAAGTTTGATGTTGCGTAAGCGCTTCGCGGCTATCGCAGGAATTGGCCCAGATGAGCTTGATCTTGCGCTAGACATTAAAGCACCCCGGGCGCAACGTCCGGCGGCTGCCAAGCCTCGGCCCCGCGGAAGCTTGCCCGCTACAGGGATTCAGGTCACAGCGCTTGTTTTGGCGCTGCCCAGCCTAGCAAAACACTATCACTTGAGCGAGGAAGATGCGGTGGGGCCTGAATTGACGTTGCTGGCTGGCGTGGTTGATTTTTGCCGTCGGCATCCCGATGTACAAGCGGCAGGGTTGATTGAGGCCGGCTTAGCTGGTCAGGTTCCCCAGCCGCAACTCGACCAAGTCATGAGCCACCTCGCTTGGATGGAGCAGCTAAACTTCACGCCACAGCAAATAGAACTGGAATTTCACGACGGATTGGCCAAAATGAAGAAGGAACTCGAAAAGAAACTTTCCGAAGCGCGCTTTCGCATGGCCAAATCGACCGCAGACCTAAAAGCCAATGCGGCTCCCGGCGCATCGACCCTTAACAAAACAGCATGAAGAACCTCCTGAAAACCAGTATAATGCAGGGTTTTTCCAGCCGTCCGATAGAGATCAAGCATGGCATCTAAGGTATCGAAAAAATCCAAGGCTGAGGCCAGATTCGAAGCAAAAGTCGAGGCAAAGCCCGTCGACATTGAATCCCAGCGGCTCAAACTCAAGAACCTCATCGTGCTCGGCAAGGAGCGCGGCTTCTTGACCTATGCTGAGATTAACGATTCGTTACCCGATGACATCGTCGATGCCGAGCAAATTGATGGCGTGATCAGTATGATCAACGACATGGGCATCCAAGTTTACGAGGAGGCGCCCGATGCCGAGGCGCTGCTGATGACCGATGCCGCGCCCGCCGTGGCCGACGAAGATGTGGTTGAAGAAGCGGAAGCTGCGCTTACCACGGTTGATTCGGAATTTGGCCGCACCACAGATCCGGTGCGAATGTACATGCGCGAGATGGGCACTGTTGAACTGTTGACACGCGAAGGCGAAATCGAAATTGCCAAGCGTATCGAAGACGGCCTGAAACACATGATTTTGGCGATCTCGGCTTGCCCCACGACTATCGCCGAAATTCTTGATCTCGCCGATCGCATCGAGCGTGATGAAATTCGTGTCGATGAAGTCGTTGATGGCCTCGTTGATCCCAATGAGGAAGACGTCATTGAGGCAGAATTTAACTCCGAGGCAGAAGCGGAAGAAGAGTTAAACGAAGAGGAAAACGAAGACGAAGACGGTGCGATTGCCGCAGCGGATCTTGAGCAACTCAAGCAGGATGCGCTGGAACGTTTCAACACCATCCGCCGTGCTTACAGGCGCATGAAGAAAGCGCTGCAGGAAAAGGGTGCGCGCAGCCGTGCGTTTAAAGACTTGCAAGAGCAAGTATCGAACGAGTTGATGCAAATTCGTTTCGGCGCGAAAATAGTCGATGCGTTGTGCAGCAGTCTGCGCGGCTTGGTCGAGCAAGTGCGTAGCTACGAGCGTCAGATCATGGATCTGTGTGTGAATTCGGCCGGCATGCCGCGTGCGTATTTCATCAAGAATTTCCCCGGCAATGAAGTCAATCAAAAGTGGGTCATTGACGAGGCAGCGCAGCGCAAGAGCTATAGCAATGCCTTGAGCCGTTTCAAGCACGCTATTGTCGAGCAGCAGCAAAACATCATCGACATGCAAAAGATGGTCGGCATTCCGATCAAAGAGTTGAAAGAAATCGGCCGCCAAATGTCCACCGGTGAAGCGCGCGCGCGCCGTGCCAAGCGCGAGATGATCGAAGCGAACCTACGTTTGGTGATTTCGATCGCGAAGAAATATACCAATCGCGGTCTGCAATTCTTGGACTTGATTCAAGAAGGCAACATCGGCTTGATGAAGGCCGTCGACAAATTCGAGTATCGTCGCGGTTACAAATTTTCTACTTACGCCACATGGTGGATACGTCAGGCGATCACGCGCTCCATCGCCGATCAAGCGCGCACTATACGTATTCCCGTGCACATGATCGAAACCATCAACAAAATGAATCGCATCTCGCGCCAGATTCTGCAAGAAACCGGCCTGGAGCCCGATCCCGCGTTGTTGGCGAAAAAAATGGAAATGCCCGAGGATAAAATTCGGAAAATTCTTAAGATTTCCAAAGAACCGATTTCCATGGAGACGCCGATCGGTGATGACGATGATTCCCATTTGGGCGATTTCATCGAAGATCTCTCGACACTTGCGCCGTCGGATTCCGCCGTATACGCTAGCTTGCGCGATGTAACCAAGGACATCCTCGACACCCTGACGCCGCGTGAAGCTAAAGTGTTGCGCATGCGTTTTGGTATAGAGATGAACACTGACCACACCTTGGAAGAAGTCGGCAAACAGTTCGACGTCACCCGCGAACGCATCCGCCAAATCGAAGCGAAAGCCTTGCGCAAACTCCGCCATCCGTCTCGCTCCGAGCGCCTGCGCAGCTTCATGGACAACGAGCAGTAACCTTTCAAACTCCCCAAATTTGATAAGCGGCACACGTCTGCCGTTTATCAAACGGGTCTGTAGCTCAGTCGGTTAGAGCAGGGGACTCATAATCCCTTGGTCGTTGGTTCGAGTCCAACCAGACCCACCAATAAATCAAGTAATTACGTTAGAACCACTCAGGTATTCTGCTTTTTTTGTTGCCGTTCGTTGCACCGCTGGGCGGATCCCAATAAGGAAGATGGCATAAACTATCACCTCGGCACCTATGGTGCCAGTGATTAATCGTGCCAGTTTTACCTTTTCTGAAAAATAATTGAACTCGTAAGCTATTGATTATTAAATGATTTAATACGAAAGTGGGTGGTATGCTAAAGTGGGTGTAATCTCGCAAAGCGGCCTACGCGTGCTCTACGCACGTTTACGGGCATTTGAATGTTTTTTTGCGAAAAGTGCTGTTTAAGACATGTATTTTTGGAGCCGTTTTTTGGCTTCGGCCCGTACTTCGGATTTCAGCGTCTTCCCAACGCTGGGAAGGAGCGGGATACAGCGAGCAAACGTTAATGAATGCCGTTTGGGTTGCAAAACGCTTTGAATTCTCTTTGCGCGGAGAGAATCTCAGTTGGGAAGAGTGACTTTTTGATTCCCGCCGCCTTTGCTTTTCTCCATATCCAGGCTCAACTCCCCAATCTTACAAACCGCCCGAAGCTTAATGTTCGCCGTCCTTATCGGCTGGCACGATCCGAGGTTGTGGGCGAGCGTTCGACTTGGCGAGGGTATTGCTTCCCGTCGGCGCCGGTTAACTGGCTAATTTAGCCAGTTGATCACTAGATACCAGTCTTTCACGTTCGACCCCGACAGTCTTGTGGTCAGCCCCCAACCACCCCGCAATCTGCCGATCGCTAACTTCCGGCGTTTCCAGCATCGCCGCTCAGCACGTAGACGAATCTCAACGGCCTTCCGCTAACTCGTCAGCTCTCCCATGGCGCTCTGAACTTGGCGAACGGGTTGATGGCTTCCTTTGGGGGAACGCTCACCTTGCTGCGGTCGGCAGGTGTCATGCCGAAACTCATCAACATCGAACGCAACATCCGTAGTTTGGCGTTGTGGAAATTGCGCCCCGTTTCCCACAACTCGGCAAGCAAGCGCGCAGCCAGCTCGACTACAAGGCGATCACTGCCGGTCAATACGCCCGGGCAGCACTGCGAGATAATCTCATCCCATGCCGCTTTGTCCTGCACATCGAGGCGATCCGGCGGCAGTCCGATAACGGTCTCGGGCTTCGGCTCGTTGGCGCGCAGCTTACGACGCTGTGGGTCTTTCTTGAAAGCCCCGCGAAGCTCTAATACGGCGGTTGGCTGGCGTTGTGCTGGCATAAGCCTGTTTTCCTAATTCGCGGACATAAAAAAATGGCTACCTGTACGGTCTGGCGGGGAAGAGTCCCAGACTTTTCGATCCCCCTATCCCACTATTTAACCCTGTGTACATAGGATGTACAAGCGCAGTTAGGGATGCCCCCGCCCTTCCGGATTCAAATGTAT
>JBDSJK010000157.1:0-11017 GCA_039917535.1 Burkholderiales bacterium | reverse complement strand
CTTGCAATACCCGGCATCATAGCAATGGCGCGCTGGGTTTCCTCATCCAAAAAACTTGAATCGCCCGCTTGGCCGGAGCGCACGTATAGATCGGCGGGCAGGAAAGCATCGAGCCAATCGGACACGGAGGCGCGAAATGAAAACACCATGATGCCCATGGCGACGATTAAGCTAAAGCTAACGAACAATGCCGCGACGCTCATGGCGACGTGGCCGTAAGCGTTGCGCAAGTGCTCTAAGGCCAGCAGATTTTCCACGCGCTCGCTCGCCGGCAACCGCGCAAAAAATCGCCGCGCGAGGGCGGGCAACATCAGCAGTGTTCCCGCGAGCAAAAACAAAATGGCCAAGTACCCGCCTAAGGGTAATTCAGTGTAGCGGTTGGTCAATAAGGCAATACCCGCGAGACCCCAAGCGATGATGCCCCAGCCGGGCCGCGACCCACTGCGCAGCGGGTGTTCTTGGCTGCCCGCCCGCAACGCGGGTGCGGGCGATGTCGCCGCGGCTTCGAGCGCGGGCAATAGCGTGCCAACGATGGCGACGAAAATGCCGATGAGCAGAAATGCGGCAACGGTGACGGCATCGAATTTAAGCGTGGGCGTGACGCCGGCGAAATAACCGGCACCGAGGTCCGCGCCGATTGTATGCAACGTCAAACCCGCGAGTACATAGCCAAGCGCCACGCCCAGAGCGGCTCCGCAGGCACCTATCGCCGCGCCTTCAAACAACAACGAGGCGATCAGCCGCCTTTTCGACAATCCCAGCACGCGTAACAGCGCCAACTGTGGGCGACGTTTAACGACTTCCAGCGCCTGGGTGGAGAACACCAGAAATACGCCGGTGAACAACGCGACCAAAGCCAAGATCATGATGTTGACGCGGTAAGCTTGCGACAACGCGGCACTATTTTTCGCGGTCACAGCGGGGTTTTCCACGCCGACACCCGGCGGCGTGAGTGAGAGTAATTGCCGGCACAGCGTTTCGCTATCCGCGCCCGGTGCTAAACGTAACTCGATGCGTGACAGCATGCCAAGACGAGCGAAGCGCCATTGAACGTTAGCGATGTCCATGATGGCAAACGATTCGCTGCTCTCGTTTTCAGGCAATACGGCCAGGATGTTGAGATCGAATACTTTGAGGCCAACCTGCACGGCCAGCGTATCGCCCTTGCTGAGCTTAAGCAATCGCGCCGCCGCTTCACTCAATAACAAGCCATCGGGGGCGAGTAACCGCGGCGTGCTGTCGGCATTTTTTGGAAACCAGTCGGGATGAATTTCAACGGCGCGCAATGGATCGATGCCAAGTATCTTCAGAAACTCTTTTTGCCCCGCTAGCGTCGCGCGTATTTCAAGCGTCGGGCTTGCTGCCGTGATTCCCGGTAGCGCTGCGATCTTGCCGTAAATTTCTTCCGTAAATCCCATGCGCGGCCCGCTCAAGACTAAGTCGGCCGTGCCGCTCAACTGGCGGATCGCGGCGGAGAATTCATCCACGGCCACACGATTGACCAGGTACACCGCCAAGCCCAACGCCACGCCGCAGGCGATTGCGACAATGCTCGCAAACACGCGGCCATGCTTTAAGGGATTGGGCACTACCGCGTGCCAGGTGAGCGTGGCGTTGGACACTATGGACTGCGCGATTCGAGTTTGCCGGCGTTAAGCATGAGGATGCGATCCGCCGTTTGTGCCGCAGCCAGTGAGTGTGTGATTAGTATCCCCGCCGCGCCGCGGCCTTTGATCTGCTGCTTCAGCAATGCCAGAACCGTTTCCGCGCTGCGACTGTCAAGGTTGCCGGTGGGCTCGTCGGCGAGCACAAGCTTGGGCGCATGGATCAGCGCTCGTGCAATGGCCGCGCGCTGCATCTCACCACCGGAAAGTTCGCGCGGCAGACTCGCTTCGCGGCCAGCGAGACCCAGGCTCGCGAGCAGCGTCCGCGCTTGCGCATCGCGCTGGCTGTACGGTCGACCCAACAACGCAAGCGGCAACGCGACGTTGTGCAGCAAACTCAAATGGGGCAGCAAATGAAAGGCCTGAAAAATGAAACCGATGTTGCTTGCGCGCAGCGTTGTGCGCGCCTCGTCGGACAATGCCGCGAGGTCTTCGCCGTCGAGCGTAACGTGGCCGGAATCAGGCGTGTCGAGGCCCGCGACGAGATTCAGCAGTGTCGATTTTCCGCTGCCGGATTCGCCCATGATGGCGATGTAATCGCCGGTGTTTAGCTGAAACGAGAGGTCGTTCAAGATCGGCGTGTTGCCTGCGTAGCGCTTGCTTACGTTTTGTAGATTTAGCATGGCGAACTATGGTAGCAGATCGCCGCTTCTATTGAAGAGGGACTAACCGGATGAAAAATTGTTTGTCGTCCCCGCCCCCGGCTCAAGCACTCGAGGGCAGGCTACGGCGAGGATCCAAGTGGCTTTGGTATTCACCATCACGCAGTAGAGTCAAGATCAATAATCTGATCCTCGCGTACAATAGCATTAGCAAAATCTATCGTTGCCGTCATGCCTGCTAACCATCCGCCCGAAACGCCCGCCACGAAAATGTTACGACTTAATAGCGTAGCATTCACTCACCATCTTTACGATTACCAAGATCACGGCGGCACGGGCGTATCGAGCCGCGAGTTGGGGGTTGAAGAATACGCCGTGGTCAAAACCCTGATGATGGAAGACGAATCGACTAAACCGCTGATGGTGTTGATGCACGGCACACACAAAGTCTTGACCAAGGAACTGGCGCGCGTCATCGGCGTAAAGCGCATCGAGCCGTGCAAGCCGGAGATTGCGCTCAAGCATTCCGGCTACCTGGTCGGCGGCACGTCGCCGTTCGGCACCAAGAAAACCATGCCGGTGTATCTGGAAAAAACCATCTTGGATTTGCCGCGCATTTACATCAACGGCGGGCGGCGCGGTTATCTGGTCGGGATTGCGCCACAAGAAGTAGTGAGAATTTTGCAACCAACCATCGTGCAAGTGGGGCAGCCGCAATTATGAAAGTTATCTCAGTAAACGTGGGTAAGAAGGATCAGATTTCTTGGCGCGGGAATTCCGTCAGCACGGGCATATTTAAGGTGCCGGTCATGGGCGTCGTTCATGCCGCAAAGTTGGGCTTGGACGGCGACGTACAGATAGATCGCACGGTGCACGGCGGCTTAGATCGCGCCATTTATGTCTATCCCTCTGAGCATTATGAGTTGTGGCGTAGTGAGTTGCCGTCTGGCACGCTGGAGCGCTTCGGCTACGGCGCCTTCGGGGAAAATTTAACCATCGAAGGATTGATGGAGGACGAGGTGTGCGTCGGCGATGAACTCATCATCGGCTCGGCACGATTTCTGGTGAAGTCGCCGCGTATTGCTTGCTACAAACTCGCCACCAAGCTCGGTGTCGGCGACATGCTAAAACGCTTTGGGCAAAGTGGTCGATCGGGTTTTTACTTGAGCGTAGTGGAAGAGGGCGAGTTGGAGGCGGGGGACGCCATCGCGTTTGGCGCGCGAGCGGATGGCACCATCAGCATCGCCGATCTTAATCGGCTGCTTACCACCGATTCGCACAATCACACGCTATTGGAAGCCGCGCTCGCGAGCTTCGATTTGTCTAAAGATACGCGTGATTATTTGGTTTCTACGCAGGGCACCTGAAGCGGCAATCCTGGTGGGGCTGTCAGGCACGGCAGGCTGGAGGCCAACTATCCATGCGGCTCCTGGCGGCATGGGCAATCAACCCATGATGTAATGTTCAAGCTGCTCAATGACCAATTTCTGCTCGGAAATAATATCTTTCACCAAGTCGCCGATAGAAATCACACCCACGACTTTTCCGTTATCCAACACGGGCAGGTGGCGGATGCGTTTGTCGGTCATCAGCGCCATGCAGTCTTCGTTGGTTTGGTCGAAGCGCACGCAGCACACTTCGGTGGTCATGATTGAGCTCACGGACGTGTCGAGGGACGATTTGCCTTTCAGCGCCACTTTGCGCGCGTAATCGCGCTCGGACACCATACCGACCAAGCGGCCATCTTTCATGACGGGCAACGCGCCGATGCCCTTGTCAGCCAACATTTTGATGGCATCGAACGTGGTCGCTTCCGGCGGGATGGACCACAACAAAGCGGGCTTGCCGGCCAATAATTGTTTGACGCTTTTCATCGCTACTTGTCTCCTGATTTGACTCAGCCGTCGTTGACACTATACCTTATTATTATGCGCTCGTTAATCGCCTGGCAACCGCAACACTACATGTTGGGATAAACGGGCCCGCCGCCACCTTCGGGCACAACCCACACGATGTTTTGCGTCGGATCTTTGATGTCGCAGGTTTTGCAGTGTACACAGTTTTGCGCGTTGATTTGCAAGCGCGGGCCACTGTCCTCGCGCACGATTTCGTATACCCCCGCCGGGCAGTAGCGCTGCTCGGGCGCGTCGTACAACGCGAGGTTCACATTAATCGGCACGCTTGCGTCTTTTAACGTCAAATGGGCGGGCTGGTTTTCTTCGTGATTGGTGTTCGAGACGAACACGGACGACAGGCGATCGAACGTCAGTACGCCGTCGGGCTTAGGATAATCGATAGGCGTGGCGTTAGATTTATTCACCAGCGTTTCGTGATCGGCGTGGGCGTGGCGCAAGGTCCACGGCGCTTTGCCGCCGAAGATCATTTGGTCGACAAACACCATCGGCGAACCAACGTACAGATGCTTGCTCATCAACGGTTTGAAGTTGCGCGCGCGATGTAATTCATCATGCAGCCAGCTTGATTCAAACGCGCGCGGATACTCGCTGAGTTCAGCAGGTGCGGGATTATTGCTCAACGCGGCGAACGTTGCATCCGCCGCGAGCATGCCGGATTTGATCGCGGCGTGACTGCCTTTGATGCGCGACGCATTCAGGAAACCGGCATCGTCGCCGATCAAACAACCGCCGGGAAATATCAGCTTAGGCAATGATTGCAGGCCGCCTGCGGTGATGGCGCGAGCGCCGTAAGCGACGCGCTTGCCGCCTTCGAAAAATGGTCGAATCGCGGGATGAGTTTTGTAGCGCTGAAATTCTTCGAACGGGCTGAGATAAGGATTCGTATAAGCCAGGCCGACGACAAAGCCGACAGCCACTTGGTTATTTTCCAAGTGATAAAGAAACGAACCGCCGTAAGTAGCATTATCCAGCGGCCAACCGGCGCTGTGAACGACCAAGCCCGCTTGATGTTGTTCCGGTTTAATTTCCCACAATTCCTTGAGGCCGATACCGTACACCTGGGGGTCTTTGCCATCGCGCAGGTTGAAGCGCTGTTCCAGTTGTTTGCCCAAGTGGCCGCGGCAACCTTCGGCGAAGAACGTGTATGTCGCGTGGAGCTCCATGCCTTGCTGGTAGTTATCGCCGCGCTGGCCATCCTTGCCAATACCCATGTCGCCCGTGGCGATGCCCTTCACGCGGCCGTCGGCGTGAAACAACACCTCGGCGGCGGCGAAGCCGGGATAAATCTCGACGCCTAATTCCTCAGCGCGCTGGCCGAGCCAGCGGCACACATTAGCGAGGCTGACAACGTAGTTACCATGATTTTGGAAACACTTAGGCAATAGCCAGCCGGGTACTTTGCTCGCGCCGGTTTTGGACAGGAACAAAAAACGATCTTCGCTGACTTCCGTGTTGAGCGGCGCACCTCGGGCTTTCCAATCGGGGAACAACTCGTTCATAGCGCGCGGATCCATCACCGCGCCGGATAAAATATGCGCACCGACTTCCGAGCCTTTTTCCACGATACAGACGTTGACTTCACGATCTTGCTCGGCGGCGAGCTGCTTCAAGCGTATGGCCGCGGCGAGCCCCGCCGGCCCCGCGCCGACGATCACTACGTCGAATTGCATCGATTCCCGTTCAGCCAATGGCGTCTCCTGTGTTGCGGTGTTGAACAATGGTTATGATTATAATGCAAGCTGATAGACAGTTAGGGACAACAATGCCCAATAAAAAGCCGCAAAAAGAGGCGGCGAAAAAGCTTATCCACACTATTCAGTTGCAGGTTCGCTGGGGCGACATGGATATTTTTGGCCACGTCAATAACGCAAACTATTTCCGTTACCTTGAACAAGCGCGCATTTCCTGGTTTGAAACCATCGGCGCACCGGCGGGGCCGGCGGGCCACGGGCCGATGCTGGTCGCGGCGAGTTGCAATTTCCGCATCCCCATCGTCTATCCGGCCACCCTGGAGATCCGCACCTATAGCCGTTCTCCGGGCAGGTCTAGCATACCGCTCTACCAAGAAATCGTCGCGGCGGAGAATGTAGAAACGCTGTATGCCGATGGCGATTCAACGCTGGCCTGGATCGACTATCAGCAGGGCAAATCCGTGTCGATTCCTGATGAGGTGCGTGCGTTGGTTACGCCGAGTTAACGGCAATGGGGCCGGGATTTGTAGCGGTGGGCATCGGTGCGGCGCTCGGCGCGTGGTTGCGCTGGTGGCTGGGTATTTGGTTTAATGCCGCTGCGCCCAACCTGCCGCTGGGTACGCTCATTGCAAACGTAATCGGCGGTTATTTGATCGGCATCGCCGTGCAATATTTTTCCACCAAGAGCGACTTGCCGCCCGAAGCGCGCTTATTCATCGTGACGGGATTTCTCGGCGGGCTCACCACGTTTTCAACCTTCTCCGCCGAAGCGGTGGGACTCCTCACCCGCGGTGAATATAGCTGGGCGTTCGCCCACATCGGCAGCCATCTAGCCGGATCGTTGATCGCGACACTGCTGGGCATCGCCACCATGCGGTTTCTCCAGGCGGTATAAGGGATTAGCTCCAATGGCAACAAGCCTTCAGTAGCATATCCGGCATCTGGGAGTGAACCTGAAGATGGCTCGTGCCGTGATGGAATCAGTAAACAACAAACTATCGCTAAGGTTTAAACGCGATTATTGATGTCCGTTTCAATTCTTTCCAATATCGGTTTGTGATTGATTCGAAACACCGTTGTGGGTCGCGACCGGAATTCCGAACGTCCGCTAGCTCCTAACCCCATGACGTCAAAGAAGGCGTCCGTTGCGATGCTCTTAACCAGTGGATTGATTGACGTCGTTGTCGGAATAACTGACGCAGCAGTCAAAATTTTGCGGGGAGGGTAGTGTAGTGATCTGAACCCCTAGCGATATTGCCGGGCCTTGCGATTGCCGCGTGGGGCCTTTTGCGCCATACTCTTCGCTATGAATAACTTTTCCCAGATCGGTGCAAAGTTATTGCCGTTTGCACTGATTATAGGGCTCGTCGTTGTGTTTCAACTGCTGGGCGTTTTTTCGGTTCAACCCGGTGCGGTCGAACCAACCCGTGCAGCGGCAACAGCGCCGCCCAGCAACGATCGTGAGGCCAAGCCAAGTGCAGAACGAAAGGCGAGCGTTGGCGCTATGCCGATCGGCGCTGCGTCGAAAAATAACGGCAATATAAACGGGAATATTGACCCGGTCCCCATAAGCACGACATCTCAGCCAGCTCCACAATACGGGCCCGGAAATAGTCCGCCTTCGGAGAGCCCCAGAGAAACGCCTGCGCTCATTCCTCGATATATTCCACCGTTACAGTCCGGCCAAACACCGTTGGCAGGCGAGTCCACGAGTCCCGCTGGTGAGCCGGTAGAGTTGCCCAACCACGAGATTAGCGAAGCAGAAGGCCAGATTAGCGAAGAACAGGCAACGCTGATGGAGGAGCAGGGGCAAGCACCCAACGGCGAATCGCGGACTTCGCAATAGTTCTGGAAAAATTCTCGTGGCTCGCATGGTAGTTCAGAGAGCGCGGGCGCAATGCGCAACTCGCAGCTCGAGGATGATTTGTCTTGGAGAACAGCGCCACGCTGCGAGTGTCGGCTTCGATGAGAATGGAACAATCACCATTATGTTTGCTGTTTCTTAAAGTATGTTCATCGGACACTACAGCGCCAGCTTCGTCGCCAAAGCCGTTGCCCCCAAGGCCCGCTTTGGGTGTTGTGGGTCGCGGCGCAATAGGTCGATATTTTCTGGGGAATTTTCATCTTCACCGGCGTTGAGCACGCCAGCCTGAATACCGCCCTGGCATCTAACCCGCTCGATTTGCACGACATGCCTTACACCCACAGCTTGGCCGCAACCGTTGGCTGGTCGGCGATTGGATTCTTTTTGGGGCGCGTTGGTTAGTCGGTTTGACGAGCCGCGATGCCATCGTCGTGGCAGCGGTCGTCGCCTCCCATTGGTTTTTGGATCTCATCGTCCACCGCTACACGATAGGCCAGGCGGCAAATTTGCGTGGGTCGTTTTCGCCGGCGTGCTGCTGGTGTTACAGGCCGCGTCGTCGTTCGGCCCGCTACCCGACAGCATGCACGCGATGGTCGGTTCCGGGCTGACGTTATACATCGTCATTGCCCTCGCCCGCGGCTGGGTCGAATGGTGGTCACGCCGCCCCAGCATGTTTTCAGACTAAGGAATTCATCGTAACGCCTTATGTGCGGGCGCGCATTCAATAGCATCGACGATGCCCGGAGAGACGCATCCCTATTGGCTCCCAGGCCGATGCATAACTATTGAAATAAAACTTAAAATGCTGCGATACCGATCAGCGATAAACCCAAGCGTTGATGATGTGGCGGGCTGACTCGATAACTTCGCCAGCCGTAAGACCAATCGGGCCGATGCCGTTCGTGACGCAACGATCCGCCGCTGCACCGTGTAGATAAACGCCGTATAGCATGGCGTGTTCCGCGCTGAGGCCTTGCGCCATGAGCGCCGCGATCATGCCTGCCAGCACATCGCCCATGCCCGCGCTGGCCAAACCGGGATTGCCGCTGGTGTTGATATGCCACTTGCCTTCGCGCGTGATGCAGATGCTGCCGACACCTTTTAGCACGACGTTGCTGTGCAATTGCGACACGAGTTCGCGCACGGCGGCGATGCGATCATTTTGTACATTGCCGGTCAAGGTGCCGAGCAGGCGCGCAGCTTCGGCGGGATGCGGCGTGATGAGGGTGGTCGCCGCGCGATCATGCAGCGCGAGTTGCAGATCCGGTTCTTGTGCGATCCAGTTCAGGCCGTCGGCGTCGATGATCAAGGGCCGATCGGTATCGATGCACTTCACCAGTAATCGCTTGGCGGCGATGGACATGCCCAGCCCAGGGCCGACGATCAAAATGCTTCGATCATTCGCCGCGATCAACTCATCGGGCTCGCGCAGCATGAGTTCCGCTTGTGCGGGATCGACGCTGGGTGCGTCCTTAGCCAGCAGTCCCACGTACACGCGGCCTGCCCCGTTGTGAAGTGCGGCGCGGGCGGCGAGCAGCGCAGCGCCGACCATGCCTTCCGCGCCACCGATGATTGTCACGTCGCCGTTGTTTCCTTTGTGAGAATTTTTTGCGCGCGGCCTGAGTAAATGCGAAATGCTTTGTTGCCGCAACACGCGGCCGTCGGCGCCGACATGTTCTTCCGTCGCCAGGCCGAGATCTGCCACCTGAACGTGGCCACAATAATCCGGCCCGTCGCGGGTGAGTAAGCCGGGCTTCATGGCGATGAACGTCACTGTATGCTGGGCCGGCAACGCGATGCCGCGCACCATGCCGGTGTCGCCATCGAGACCGCTGGGAATGTCCAGCGCCAGCACGGGCGCAGCGAGATTGATTGCGGCCTCGATTAGTTCGCTGAATTTTCCGGACACGTCGCGCGTGATGCCTATGCCCAATAGACCGTCGACGACCAAGTCGTAGCGCGTGCCGACGGGAATGTCGCTGACGTTGACGCCGCCTGCTTCTTGCCACATAGTCAGCGCGTTATTTGCGTCATCCGGCAAAGCATCTACGCGGCCCAAGAACACCACATCGACGTGATAGAACCAACGTTTGAGGAGGCGCGCGACGACGAATCCATCGCCCGCATTGTTACCGGAGCCGGCCAGCACGAGCACGTGAGTGCCGTTTTCGCCCAGCAGTTCGCGCGCGATATTGGCTGCCGCTTCGCCGGCGCGTTCCATAAGCTGAATGCGCGGATTGTCATCCAGCGCGGCGCGCTCGATCAGGCGAATCTGCGCCGTTAGATAGATCGGCTCGGTCTTACCCAGTGCGGTCGCGAGGGGCATGGGTAGAACGTGGCGGCGTGAGAATCGTATTGACGGCGATATCGGACATGAACGGGTAGTCCAGAGTGAAATGCAGGCCGCGGCTTTCGTGGCGGGCAAGGGCGCATTGCACGATCAAATCCGCGGTGAGCACCAGGTTGCGCAACTCGATGAGATCGTTGCTCACGTGGAAATGATTGTAATACTCGTTGATCTCGTCGGACAATAATTTAATGCGATGTTGTGCGCGTTGCAGGCGTTTCGTGGTTCGCACGATGCCAACGTAGTCCCACATGAAGCGGCGCAGTTCTTCCCAGTTGTGGGAGATGACGATTTGTTCGTCCGCGTCGGTGACGCGGCTCTCGTCCCAAGGGGGAAGCTGCGGCATATCCTGCGTGGTTGAATTAAGTATGTCTTGCGCCGCCGCTTCGCCGAATACCAAACATTCCAATAGCGAATTACTCGCCAAGCGATTGGCGCCGTGCAAACCCGTGTGCGCCACTTCGCCCACAGCATAGAGGTTGTCCACGTCCGTACGGGCATTGAGATCCGCCATCACGCCGCCGCAACTGTAGTGCGCCGCCGGCACCACGGGTATGCCCTGGGTGCGCATATCGATGCCCAGTTCCATACAGCGCTTCATGATGTTGGGGAAGTGCTCGCGCAGAAACGCTTCGGGCTTGTGGGAAATATCGAGATACACGCAGTCCAAGCCGCGCTTTTTCATCTCGTAGTCGATGGCGCGCGCCACCACGTCGCGCGGCGCGAGTTCGGCGCGCTCATCGTGGGCGGGCATGAAGCGCGTGCCGTCGGGTAATTTCAACAAGCCGCCTTCACCGCGCACCGCTTCCGTAATCAAATACGATTTCGCGTGGGGATGAAATAAACACGTCGGATGAAACTGAATGAACTCCATGTTCGCGACGCGGCAACCGGCGCGCCAACCCATGGCCACGCCGTCGCCCGTCGCGATAT
>JBDSJK010000156.1:0-7309 GCA_039917535.1 Burkholderiales bacterium | reverse complement strand
CCCACTTATTCAATTAGAACCGGACAATGAAACTCAGGCAGACAACTGTAATCTGCGTCACTCACATTCGGGCGACGAGATCAGTCGATCGCGACTGTTCAGTCATGACGCGTGCCACGAGACGAAGGATTTCGTCGCCACGCTGATGTCCCTGAGTATCGTTAACCGTCTTGAAATGATCTAAGTCAACGTATGCCATGACGATCGGGACACTCTGACGGTGACACAAACCAATGACCATGGCCGCTCGCTCATGGAATGCTCGGGTATTGAGTAAGCCGGTCAGGCCGTCAACGCTGGCAGTCTCACGTTCGTGTGTTCGTGCTGTTTGAATTCGTGACACGAGCACTGCGACTAGGCCGAACGCGGACGCTTGCGCCGCAGCGTTCCAGACCCAAATCCATCCGGAACTATATTCGAGACCACCAAGGAAATTGGAAGCAACCCATAGAACCGTACAAACAGACGCGCTAAGTAATGCGACGGTTCGCCCCAAAGAATAGGCCGCCAGCGCAATCGGGAAAAAATACAACGGATACACACGAATTTCGCTGCCTGTCGCGAAATCGATCACGGCCACTAGAAGTGTGAGAAACAGGATCCTGGCATAGGTCAAGAATCGCGAAACGGGCGCCTGCAAGTGCAAATTGTGAACAGCCTCCTCGAGCCGTTCGAAGGAGACTCTAAGAGGCAACTCACGCTCTCTGCGGGGCTGCTCGCCGATCTGTATCGCATCAGGTAACATAATGATAAATATACCGACTCGCAATTATCATCGTGGCTCTGAGAAGGCGTCTCATATTGGTATTTTAGTGAGTAGAGATTGTTCCATTTGGTGTGGTCTTATCAACCGCTTGGGGCAGAACCAGGGCCAACTTGTTTGCTAATTCCGTCGCTGAGACGCCAGCTTTAGTGGCTAAATCCTTAGTGGTTTCGGCGCCGACGGCTTGGTGGACTTGATCCGGCGTAATCGCGTGATTCTCACCGCTACCAACCCAAGACTTAATGGTTGCGCCTAGCCCTTGTTGCTCAAATTGATTCACAAGCCCCTGCATGTCGCCATGCTTTTCGATTACCCCATTTACCAGTGACGCCATCTCCACGCCCACGGCGCCAGCTAACAAACCTGTAATTAAGCTCATACGATGTCCATTAACTAAATAAATGTTTTTTGATCATTCAAAATTCACAAAACTCATGGGGCAGAAAAAAAGCGCTAAGTACACCCCATGTACCATTCCCGCTTGGTTTATCCACGTACTCACGGGCTCTATATTGCTATCGATAAAGCGATCCGGAATTCAAGCAAGAACAGTTACGACTATACGGTGTGACACTGACACTAACCTGACATTCAGCCCGATGGACATTTGCCATTAAGGTGGGTTCCGAGTCGAGCAATGGACATACTCCGGCTAGGACGTTTTTTCATGAACGCGCCCTCGCACATGTGAGAGGCGCTGCAGCAGAATAAAACGCTCACGTCGATCGCCCGGCCGGTGACCATGCCAAATTGGTCGCCAGTCACCGCTGATTTCCTTACGCGATTCATCTATCTTCTCCTCAACTAAGAGGTAATCACAATTTGCTGCAGAAGATTGTTCCGGTCGGATGGTGATAACGTCATCAAAATATTCGAGCATAGCTCGCTCGGATTCGCCGAGATTCTTCCCTGTCACACAGTTGCGTAGCTGCGACATTGCCATGTCCATCGAGGTGAACGTCGCCTGATAACTCCTTGTCGTATCGATCAGAGGTAACCATAACGTGGTGAGGAGTCCCCAAACCAATGCCACACCGAGAGACCAGATAGTCAAACTCCTATAACCGGGGGATTCAATACGACGAGGCCCCCACAACCAAATTATCGTGATGACCAAGGCGAGCAGCGTTGGAACCAATTCGATTTTAGGCACAAAATCCATCGCTACGAGTTGCACCAACCAAGGCCAGCCGGGGAGATGCCCCTGGCATTGCATCTGTATCCAAACGAGCCAAAGACCCATCGCGGACAATCCGAATGCAACTCGCGCCAAGGCTGAAAAAGCAACGCTGAACCGCGATGACAGCGATTCCAACCCTCGCGCGGCAATAACGGAGATCGGAACGAGTAGCGGAAGTGCATAAACCGCACGGGCCGAAGCTGAACAGACCAATACCAATGCCATGAGCACGAAGCTGAGAATTGCAAGCTGCAGCGCAGCGTCCTTCACTAATTCCCGTCGCAGTTTCCATGCCGTCCACATTGCGAGTGGAAAGGCAGGGAACGCAAACCACATCAGCGTCCTGACATAGAACCAAGGTTCACTGTCTGCACCAAGGTGGGCAAAACCTACATATCTGCCGACGTTGTTAATCCAGAACCAAGACTCGAATAGTGCAGGGGAACGTTGATAAAGAGCGATCGGCCATAGCGTGAGCCATGGGAAGGCCGATGCAAAGGCAACCAACAAACATGATGCGTAGTGACGGTTGCGCCAGCGATGAAAAATTAATGGCAACGAGAGCGCGATAATTACGATAAGCCCGGGTCCGATCAATCCTTTCGACATGAAAGCGATCCCAACTCCTGTACCTAGGGCTATGCCTCCGGCGAACGTACGTCGTAGGCTTAACAACAACCCGTAAAAGGCGAGCGCAATACCACTTAGCAACGCGATATCTGTAATTATTTGATGGGCAGGTTCAACCAGGCCTAGGCAGCCGCCCAGCATGACTATTGACGTAAGACTCTTTTTCGTGCCCCATGCTTCACGCCCAAAGAGCCCGACGAACAAGAAGGTCAACGCAGCAAACAAGCCACTCGCGAGACGAGCGCCATCATGTAGGGGTAGCCAACTTTCTAGCGAATGTGTAAATGCCGCAGCAATGATGTAATAGAGCGGCGGCTTCTCCATAAACGGTTCGCCCGCTAAGGTGGGGACGACCCAGTCGCCGCTCTTGAGAATATGGTTGATTAGACCGAAACTATAACCTTCATCGGCCTTCCATGGATCGTGTCCAATCAATCCGGGAGCCAGATAGGCAAAACCCATCAGGAATAATAGGAATATTGGTGACCTGACTCCCGTCAACAGTCTCGGCAACGAGTTCGTAGCTTGCAATAATAGGGTCTTGGTAATGAGCCGCTGCCCTAACGTCATCGACATGATGCCGTGGGGTTACTCATTTTCCCGGCAATACGGCACTTCCCGCTGACCGCATCGACGCGGACATTTATGGTTCGATTCTCGGAATGTATGAGAATGTCGTAGAAGGGCGTCGTAGGTGCTGGCCCGAGGTTCACCTCAATCGGTCCATAAAAGGCGCGCTGTGCCGCAATTTCCAATGCCTCTTTAGTAGATAATCTTGGCGGCACCGCAATTTTCGTTTTTGCCCTCCTAGTCACATTCTTATCTGACTGTTTAGGAAGCACGCGGTTCCTTTTTTGGGGAATGTCTCCCCCTACGTTGCTTTCCGCCGGAACAATTTTAATCGCCATACTTTACCTTAAGTTTGTAGCAGAAGCGCGACTCGAACAAGCGAGATAACTTTTCGGATTTATCATACGGCGTGATGCTGACGTTAACCTGACACGCAGCCTGTGGAGGTCGGCGACCATGCCAGCCCATGGTTCAATGACAACGCGATCCCATAAGAACCGACCACCACAGTTTAGACGTCAGACGGCTCTTGGAAACAGGATGGAGACAACTGTACCTTTGCCGGAAACCGGAGCCTTGATGCTGACTTCAGCGTCGTGCAACGTCGCGATCTCATCGACAATCGCAAGGCCCAGTCCACAGCCCTCTCCTGAGGAGGCATCAACGCGATAAAATCGCTCGAAAACTTTCGGACGCAATTCCGTCGGAATGCCAATTCCATCATCCTCGACTTCGAGTAACATTCCAGTCGCGGTAGCCCGGCACCGAACAGTCACGGTGCCACCTTTGGGTGTATAAATCAGAGCGTTGTCGATTATGTTGTCGAGTAGTTTCCGAACCAAGAGAGGGTCTAGCGTGGCCATCGCAGGCGCAAGCTCGAATCCAAGGTCAATGCCTTTAGCAATTGCACGTGGCACCCATTCTGTTGCCGCGCTTGATATTATCGTTTGCAAATCCGCTAGCTCCATGGCGTTAGGTAACTGCGCCCCCGGTTCTGCTCGAGCGAGTGCGAGCAGTTGGTTCGCTAAGTGTGTCGCGCGCCGTGCAGCATCGTGCATGTGACTAAGCGCATCTTGCAACTCGGCGGGGATCGGTCGCCGCAATACAAGCTCGGCCTGGGTTTGCAAACCGGCAAGCGGTGTGCGCAGTTGATGCGCAGCGTTAGCCAAAAATCGTTGTTGTGCATCGAGAGATTCGCGCAAATGCTGCAAAAGATTGTTCAATGCCCGGACCATAGGGCGCACTTCAATTGGTGTGTCGTCTTCTGCTAAAGACCGCAGATCGCGTTGCGAACGCGTTGCAATCTCGGCGCGCAAACGATCTAGCGGCCTTAGTCCGCGGCCAATGCCAAACCAGACGAGCGCAACGGCAGCGACGGCAACCAACGTAGCGGGAATGATCTCCGCCAAAAGTATCTCCCAGACCAACTTATCGCGTTTGATCAATGTTTCACCGACCTGGACGGTGGCATCGCCATTTTCTATCGGTAGCCGCAAAGCAGCGACCCGAATTTTGCTGCCGCGGTAACGAGTTTCATGAAAATTCGGCATCTCGGCGACTAGACCATGTGGCGCAGTTGGGAACCCCTGTTCGCCCGCGATAAGTCTATTCTTGTGATCGCGGACTTCGTAGTACATGCGATCAAAGGCATCAACCATCAATATATTCCGGGCCGCCTCGGGCAAGTCAATGACGACGACGCCATTCACAAGCTTGGTATTCTGGGCCAGCGCGAGTACGGGATCCATCAGCGCGCGATCATAAGCCTGGGTTGCCGCTCGCAATGCAATGAAGTAGGCGGCGATAGCCCCGATGATCAGCACAATGCCGAGCGGAATCAGCAGCCAGACGAGTAACCTTTGCCGCAGGCTACGACTAGGGATGGAGTACCTCTTCCAACAGATAGCCAAAGCCGCGTATCGTGCGGATGCGGATGCGGGCTGGCTCGAGTTTGCCCCTCAAACGCGACACATAGACCTCGACGGCGTTAGGCGTGATTGCTTCGTCCCAGGTACAAATCGCTTCGAGAATCTTGTCTTTGCTCAGCACTTGCCCCGCACGAAGTAGCAAGCATTCAAGAATGGCCCACTCTCGGCCGGTAAGTTCGATCGGCACATCATTCACCCATGCTTGGTGAGCACTTGAATCTAACCTGAGCCCGGCATAAATAAGTTGTGGTTGAGATTGGTATTGGCCACGACGCAACAGTGCCCGCACACGGGCCTCGAATTCTGACAGCATAAAAGGTTTGGCGAGATAATCATCCGCCCCCAGATCCAATCCGCGAACTCGATCTTCCACCGCATCGCGTGCGGTAAGAATGAGAACAGGCATGACAGACGCGCGCTGACGTAACCTGCGCAGCACCTCGAAGCCATCTAGGCCCGGTAGGCCAATATCGAGGACGAGTAAATTGAACTCATATTGCTTCAAAACAAAGTCTGCCTTTTCACCGTTTCGGACGCGATCAACGGCGTAACCGGCCTCACTCAGAGAACGAGTGACGCCATGAGCCAAAACGTCGTCATCTTCAACGATCAGAACTCTCATCGAATCAGTGCCCACCAATGCATCACCCGCAATTATATCGACCTCCACCTTCATGACCTATAAAGGAGACACAGAGTCGGTTCCAACAGAGATAACTTTGTGCTCCATCCCGAACAGCATGGCTCCTTTTGCCAATTTGAGCTAGGCGACCGCAAGCAGAAAATCAATTGAAGGGCCTTGGTGCGCTCGTTGTTGTATTGCGTCACGCAAAAAGCACAATGTCCGATCTGCAACTAGTCTATGTTCGTTATCCAGCGTGATCATGTGATAGCTGTCGGATAGCAAGACCTTCTCGACACGATTGCTGCCGATGTGGTGTTGCACATAGTCGGCACTCTTTACGCTGGCGACATCATCTTCCACGCCGTGGATCAGTAACGTCGGTGTGCGAACCTTGCTCAGCCGATTTTTTACGCTTTTAATCAAGCGGTGCGCCTGAAAAATTGCCGTCATCGGTATAGCTGCGGTACCGGCGTGGGAAAAGCCGGACCGTTGCATATCCCGCGCGACCTCACGCCGAAGCTTTTCGTTCTTCAACCCGTACGGCGATTTTTCAGATACTGAGGCGAAATAGCGGATGGGCGTGAAATAAGCAAGCGGCAATAATCCTCGCAACCGAGAAACGTTCCAGCCATCAAAAAATAGTGTGGTCGACAGCAATACCAAAGCAAGTATCTCGTCGCTGTGTTCGGCAGCAACGCTAATCGCTAAATCTCCCGATACATAATCCTCCCAGAGACACAGTCCGATAGCGTTGCCTCATGCGCTTGAAGTGGCTTACAACTTGGGCCTGCCAGTCTTCCCAGCATGAGCGATCCTTTACAGCCGGACGATTAGCTTCGTCATCCTCTCCAACTTGGGGAACATCCACGCTGTTCCGCCTTGATGTAGTCGTTGCGCCAGGAACAGCATCTCGCGTGGACTGCTACAAAGGCCATGGATGAGCAATACAGCATGCTCTCCTCGTATAAGTTCAATATCCTTCATGAATCCTCTGCTATGAATGAACCACAGGACGTGGCCTATGAGTGAACTATACGGAGCCTAACTGACAAGCTGCTGACCAAAACCTTGCGCCAGCCTTACATTTTGATAATCTGACTCCCGATTTCGTTTAACTTGTACTTTTACTTTTAAGTTCAATAGACTTAAAAATTTTCCAGCAGATGGTCTTTTTATGGTGAGGATGTGGGAGGTGAATATTGAATCGAACAACGATGCAAGCCGGAGCAGATCGCAACAATCTTGACGCGGCACGAGATAGGCACGCCGGTGGCCGACATATTGTGCAAGGTCGAGATTGCCAAGGCAACGTTTTATCGCTGGAAGGAGGTCCCCGACGGCTTATATACTAATCGGTTGATTAATCTGCCCCAATGACTGAGGAGTGCAGCAAATCAAAACGCGTGGTCGCCCTTTGCGTGATCTATGTTCTAATCAAGGTTGGACGCATTCAAACTCACCAGAAGAAAGAGCCTAGATAGTGTCATCACGAGGTTGAAGTCCATAGAGCGATCCATCGAATAGGAACAGCCGCGAGGAAAGAAGACCCTTTCTTGGCGTAGCGCGTCGCAATGCCGCGCCAGCGCTTGAGGGGTAGGAACGCGTTCTCGACA
>JBDSJK010000155.1:0-3399 GCA_039917535.1 Burkholderiales bacterium | reverse complement strand
TGGCGATCGAGCACGGTTGCCAGCTCGCCTCCGCAGACAACGACTTTCGCCGCTTTGCCGGCGTCACGCTGGTGAATCCGCTCGCGGACGATTGATACACCGAATTCGCTCACGCCTTCAACTCCTTCTTGAGTTCGTTCAAAAACCGCCAATCTGTTCCCTGCGCGATTAATTTTTGCGGAGTGGATTTGATCATGCCGACTTCGTGCAATCGCAGCGCAAGGAAGCGCAAGGTGTCCTCCGGGTTCGCTTCGCGCCACCGCCCATACGGTAGCCCTTTTAGAACTTCGAGCCCGACCTCATACCGCGGCTCGTAGCCCTTGGCGGCGAGGAAGTGGGCAACGCGCTCGGGCTCCTGCGCGCAGATGTCGGCGGCTTTGAGATAGGCACGTAAGGCCCGTTTCGTGGCGACCGGATTCTTTGCGACGAACTCCCGGTTGGCGACCAGCATGCAGCAGAAGTACTGCGACCAAGGCCGGTCCTGCACCGTATTGACGATGACGTGTCCGATCTTCTTAGCGCGCAGCTCCTGCGGTGCAGGGGGAAACCCCATATACGCATCTGCCTTCCCTTCGACGAAAAGGCGCATGGCATCCATAGATTTGTTTCCCACAATCCAGTTGACGTCCTTTCTTGGGTCCATGCCAACGTAGGCGAGCATGCTCGCAAGGAGGACGTGGTCGGCGCTCCCAAGGGCGTGGACGGAAACAGTCTTCCCCACGAGGTCGCGTACGGCCTTAACGCGCTCGTTTCCAAACAGCTCGTAGCAGCCCCCGTGTATCCCCGCTAGAGCAACCAGGGATTGTCGACTATCCATTGTGTAGACGACTGCTGGCGCTGCTTCCATGGTGAGGTCCGCCCGGCCTGCATAAATTCCGTCGGCCGTGTTACCACTCATCATTTCGACGTAGGTCACCTCCGAGAAGCCTTCCAAGCGGAGCAGCTCCTCCGCTAGGTACTGCGGCGCCAGACAGATCGCCGGAGCATGAACCAGCCGGATCTTTCTCGTCTCCGGCGGCGGCTCGGCCGTGGCAGGGCGCGAGAGTCCCAGCAGCGAAGCGGCGCCCAAGGCCGACGTGCGTTCCAAAAATTGCCGACGTGTGTAGTTCATGTTCGATCCTCCGTTAGGTAGCTTCAGTGATGCCGACTTTCTTGCGCCCCCCATCCCCGCCCTTGCACGCCGCGCGGAGGAGGGTTCGGGTGGCGGTGCTCACGCTTTCAACTCCCTTTTCAACTCGTTCAGAAACCGCCAATCTGCGGCTTGGGCGATGAATTTTTCCGGGCTGGTCTTGATCATGCCCACTTCGTACAGCCGCAGCGCGAAGTAGCGGAGGGTGTCGGTCGGATCGTATTCGCGCCAGCGGTCATAGCGCAATGTCTTCATCACCTCCAGTCCGATGGTCAGACGGCGCTCGTAGCCGCGCTCGAACAGAAAACGCGCCGCGCGCTCGGGTTCGTTGGCGCAGATATCCGATGCTTTGAGTATCGCGCGCAGCGCCCGCTTGGTTGCGATAGGATTCTTACCCACGAAGTCACGGTTCGCTGCCACCGTGCAGCAGAAGTATTGCGACCAGGGTTTGTCCACCGATGTGTCGATGAGAACGTGGCCGATCTTCTTCGCGCGTAGCTCTTGAGGCTGCGGCGAGAATCCGAAAAACGCATCGGCCTTGCCGTCGGCAAATAGCGCCATGGCATCCTGCCCTGTGCTTTCGGAAGTGATCCACTTCACGTCTTTCTGGGGATCGATACCGACGTAGGCGAGTATCGACGAAAACATGTAGTGGTCGCCGCTGCCTAAATGGTAAGTCGCAAGGGTCTTTCCCTTACAGTCTCTGATTGCATTCACACGATCATTGCCGAACAGTTCGTAGCAACCGGAGTGGACGCCGGCCAACAAGACTAGCGGTAGCCCCAAATCTATGTAGGGAATCAATCCGGGTGTGTTCCACATGGTTACATCTACGCGGCCGTCCCCCAATGCTTGAGGAGCGATTCGCGTACCCACTGGGTAATAATTGACGTCAGTGAATCCTTCTAAACGCAATAACTCCTCGGCAATATATTGCGGCGCAAGACAAAGTGCAGGCGCATGAATAAGGCGGATTTTCCTCGTCTCCGGTGGCGGTTCGGCTAAGGCCAACTCAGCGTAGCCGGCTAGCATGCTCGCCATTGTCACTGCCGAGGTACGCAGTAGAAACTCCCGCCGGTAGAGGTCTGTACTGATTCGAGTGTTCATGTTTGCTTCTCCGATTTCATGAGTTCTGGGCATCATTGCCTCCTCCCGGTCTTCTGCGTGCGTATCTCCTCTAAGAATTCCCGAAACGCTTGGCCAATGGCGTAGGTCGCATTGGGATCACCGTTGCAGCAGATCAAGTGTCCCGCAATCGAATCGATTGCCACGCTACGTGCGCCAGGTATCGCCTTCACTTGAGTTTCGATCTGATGCGGCACGTAAAACTGATCCTGCGGGCTATAGATGAACAGCGTTTTCGCCTTGATCGATCCGAGCGCTGCGTCGAGATTCTCGAACCCTGGCGTGTCGCCCACCCAGCCAGTACCGTTGGCCCGGATGCGATAGTAGAGATCACGTGCGTCTTGTACGTCCAGGTAAAACGCACCCCAATTCTTGCGCCAGCGGTCATATGCTTCCGGTGCGTCGATGTACTGGTCCCACCACTCGCGTGTATAGAAGTAAGGGATCAACGGCGAGAGTCCATTGGTCGCGCAGGTCGCGGGATTCCTGTCGTAATTACCGCCAAGCCAACCGTCGCAGGTCTCAATGATGGAACTCATCAACGCACCGAAGAAGTACCCCTGCGAAGTCCATAGCGCGCCCCCGACCAGCGGGGCAATGCTATCCATAAAATCTGGATAGCTAACGGCGAACTGAACACTATGATCCGCCCCGCTCGAAATTCCCGTCACCATGAGCAAGTGTGGAATGCCGAGTTTCTCGGCGACTAGCTTGTACATGGCTTTGTTCATGTCCCGCCCGTTGTACTGCGGAAACTTCATCTTGAGCCCGCTGTTAGTCGGGCTACTCGAATGTTCAAACGTTGTGTGAGTTGAGCCCAGCGAATCGGGACAGATGATGAAATACTTGTCCGTATCGAGCGCGTTGCCAGGCCCGATTAGCTGATCGAAAAGATGATGGTTCGCGGCAAAACCGTGAATGAACAAAATCGCATTGTCTTTCGCGGCATTGAGCTTGCCGTGGGTGACGTAGGACATTCTGAGATTCTTGATCGACCCCCCGCCTTCGAACTGGAACGCACCCAGTTCAGCGATTTGATGCGGCGCTTGGTTAGGCCAATGGGAGAACGCTCCTTGCGCATACACCAACAGCATGACCGCGAGCGTAGTCCAAAGTCCTAGGATAGTTTTCATCTTCCCCTCCTT
>JBDSJK010000154.1:0-6580 GCA_039917535.1 Burkholderiales bacterium | reverse complement strand
TCAGTTTTCTAGCAATGCCTGCGACGTGGCGGTCATTCCCATTTCCACGGCGCTTTATCGCTTGCCGCCGCGCGCCTATCTCGCTGCCCATACTTTTTTCTTGCGGCAGAAAACCACTCTTGATCTTGCAACATTGCGCGCGCAACTCACGGTAGCGGGTTACGCCAATGTCACGCAAGTAATACGCCCCGGTGAATACGCGATGCGCGGCGGGTTGATTGATCTTTTTCCCATGGGCAGCAGTGTTCCCTACCGTATTGATCTCCTCGACAACGAGATTGAAACCATCCGCACCTTCGACGTGGACACTCAACGCAGCATCTACCCCGTTCCCGATATTCGCCTGTTACCCGCACATGAATTTCCCTTCGACGAAACAGGGCGCAGCCGATTTCGTCAAAATTATCGAGAAAAATTTGAAGGGGATCCGTCGAGAAGTGCGCTCTACAAAGATGTAAGCAACGGCATTGTGCCAGCCGGCATTGAATATTATTTGCCGCTATTTTTTGATAGCACAGCGACGCTGTTTGACTACTTGCCGCCGAACACCGGAATTTGCTTGCATCACAACGTGCAGCAAGCCATTGATCAGTTTTGGCAGGACGCTAAATCTCGTTATCAATTGCTAGGGGGTGATCGCACCCGGCCGATACTCGCGCCGGACGATCTGTTCCTGCGCGGGGAAGATTTCTATGTAGCGCTTAAGCCCTTCATACGGTTCGACTTGGCGGCAAGCGAACCGCAAATCGATACTCCCACATCCGCCGCCAGCAAACCATTGCCGCCACTCGACATTGATCGTCGCGCCGACAATCCCGTGCAAAAGCTGACGTCTTTCTTGGAGCACTTTTTTGGCCGCGTGCTTATTTGCGCCGAGAGCTTAGGGCGGCGTGAGACGCTCATTGAATTATTTAGCCGCCACGGCTTGAAGCCGAAATCCTGCGAAGATTACGCCGCATTCGTGGCGAGCTCTGAGCGCTTAATGATCACCGTTGCTGGACTGGCCGCGGGCTTCATCTTAGCGAATCCCGCATGGGCCTTCGTGACCGAGAACGAACTTTACGCTACACAGGTCAGGCAGACTCGCCGCCGCGTCGCGGGCAAAGTGACGTCCGAAACCATGTTGCGGGATCTCTCGGAAGTCCGCGTGGGCGATCCCGTTGTCCATGCCCAGCACGGCATCGGGCGCTACATGGGTTTGGTGAATTTAGATTTAGGTGAAGGACTAACGGAATTCTTGCACCTAGAGTATGACGCAGGCGACAAGCTCTATGTGCCCGTCGCGCAGTTGCACCAAATCAGCCGCTACAGCGGTGCTAGTCCAGACGCAGCACCGCTACATAAATTAGGTAGCGGACAATGGGAAAAAGCCAAACGCAAAGCGGCACAGCAAGTTCGCGACACGGCGGCGGAGTTGCTCAATCTTTATGCACAACGCGCAGCTCGTGAGGGCTTTGCGTTCCCGTTTCACGCGAGCGATTACGACAATTTTGCGGCGGGTTTCGCCTTCGAGGAAACACCTGATCAAGCTGCCGCCATAACAGCCGTCATGGAGGATATGAAATCAGGCAAACCCATGGACCGGTTAGTGTGTGGCGACGTGGGTTTTGGCAAGACGGAGGTTGCAATGCGCGCCGCCTTCCTTGCGGTGTCCGGCGGCAAACAAGTCGCGATTCTCGTGCCGACCACGTTGCTGGCCGAACAGCACTTTGAAAATTTTTCCGATCGCTTTGCGGAATGGCCAGTCAAAATCGTCGAAATTTCTCGTTTTCGCAGCGCCAAGGAGCAAGCCGCTGCGCTAGTAGGTTTGGCCGATGGCTCAGTGGATATTGTGATTGGCACCCATCGACTCATTCAGAAAGATGTCCACTTCAAGCGTTTGGGGTTGGTCATCATTGATGAGGAACATCGCTTTGGCGTGCGCCAAAAGGAGCAGCTCAAATCCATGCGCGCCGAGGTCGATGTGCTCGCCCTCACGGCAACACCGATTCCCCGTACCCTAGCCTTGTCAATGGAAGGGGTGCGGGATTTTTCAGTGATCGCCACGGCGCCACAGAAGCGCCTGTCCATCAAGACCTTCGTGCATTCCTACAGCCTGGGCACGATACGTGAGGCCGTCCTGCGCGAGCTCAAGCGCGGCGGCCAAGTGTATTTCCTACACAATGATGTCGACACGATACTGTTGGCCCACGAAAAACTGACCGAATTGTTGCCTGAAGCGCGCATCGCCATCGCCCACGGGCAGTTGCGCGAGCGCGATCTGGAGCACGTGATGCGCGATTTTTATCAGCAACATTTCAATGTATTGCTTTGCTCGACTATCATTGAAACCGGCATCGACGTACCTACCGCGAACACGATCATTATTGAACGCGCGGATAAATTTGGGCTGGCTCAACTGCACCAGTTACGCGGCCGGGTGGGACGTTCGCACCATCAAGCCTATGCCTATTTGCTCACACCGCCGGAGGATGCGCTTTCAGCACAAGCTAAGAAACGCCTCGAAGCCATCCAAATGATGGGAGATTTGGGTTCGGGATTTTTCCTTTCCATGCACGACCTCGAAATTCGCGGCGCCGGAGAAATTTTGGGCGATTCGCAGAGCGGTGAAATGCAGGAAATCGGTTTTAGTTTGTACAGCGAAATGCTCAACTCCGCCGTCAAGGCCTTGAAAAAAGGCAAAGTGTGGGACATCACCGCGCCGCTGGACGTGACGACGGAAATAAATCTACATACCCCTGCCCTGCTCCCGACCGACTACTGCAACGACGTCCACGAGCGTCTCGTGATCTACAAGCGCCTTGCCAGTTGCGACATGCTTGATCAACTTGAAGAAATCCAAGAGGAAATGACAGATCGCTTTGGCTTACCCACCGAGTCCGTCATCGCACTGTTGGAAAGCCACCGCTTGCGTGTGCTTGGCAAAGACCTGGGTATCGCTAAGATTGACGCGAGCAGCGACGCGGTACAACTCCAGTTTGTGCCCAATCCGCCCGTTGACGCGGGACGTATCATCCAACTCATCCAGCGTAATCGGCACTACAAATTGGCGGGCCCCGATCGACTCAAAGTGCTTGAAAAATTACCGGATTTATGCGCACGCGTAGTGCGCGTGAAGTCTTTGCTCAACGAGCTGCGATGAGCGGCCGCCATCTGGTACTACAAGGACTTAATGTTGCGCGAGATGACATCGATGCGATTGCGAAGTTGACTCAAGCGCAAGAGATTCTCTGGACGAAGCCCAACGTATGCAAACTGCTGAATGCGTTGCCTCACGCGGAACTGGAACAACGTTGTCAGTCGCTCGAATTGGATTACGCTTTCATTCCTGCAGATTTAAAACTTTCCGACGTTAAGCTTGTCGCGATGGATATGGATTCCACGCTCATCAATATCGAATCGCTTGACGAAATCGCGGACTACGTTGGACTCAAACAAGAAGTCGCTGCGATTACGCAACGCTCCATGCAAGGCGAAGTAGATTTTTCAGAGAGCCTGCTTCAGCGTGTAGCGTTACTAAAGGGTTTGGACGCAAACGCACTCGAGCGTGTTTACCTGGACCGTGTCCAACTCAACCCCGGTGCGGAGCAGTTGATCGCGGGGCTGCAAAAACAAGGTATTAAAACCCTATTAGTATCAGGTGGGTTTATCTACTTCACGGAGCGGTTGAAACAACGGCTCAATCTTGATTACGCGTTTGCAAACGACCTGGAAGTTGTTGCCGGCAAACTCACCGGCAAGTTACTGGGCCCGATCCTGGACGCAAACGCGAAGGCCCGCCACGTCGGCGATGTGTGCAGGAATCATGGGATTGAACTGCCAAAGTGCGCGCTCGCGATTGGCGATGGCGCCAATGACCGCGCGATGTTCAACGCAGTTGGCATCGGCATTGCGTATCATGCAAAAGCAGTTCTGCAGCAGCAGGCAACCTACCAGATCGACCACGTCGGTCTTGACGGCATATTGAACCTGTTTGCTTCGTAAAAAAACCCGAGTATCCTAGTTAAATGTTAATTACATAAAAGCAAAAAGGAGCGCGCTATGGGTGGCTTTAAAATCAGGATTATTATCGCATTGGTGATTGCGGCCTTTTCGCTGATTTCTTATTTCAGTTCGTCGACACTCAACCTTGTCACCGGCGAAAAGCAGCACATCAGCATGAGCGAGGACGAGGAAATCGCCATGGGCTTGCAGTCGGCGCCGGAGATGGCGCAGCAGTTCGGCGGTGTATCTTCGAATGCGCAAGCGGCGGCGCTGGTGAAACAGATTGGTGGTCAAATCGTGCAGCAATCGGTCGCGAAAACCACCAAGTACCAGTTTGATTTTCACCTGCTGGCAGACGCGCAAACGGTGAACGCGTTTGCCTTACCCGGCGGACAGATTTTTATCACCGAGGCACTGTTGAGCCGCATCAAGACTAAAGGACAGCTTGCTGGCGTGTTAGGCCACGAAGTGGGCCACGTCTTGGCGCGGCATTCCGCAGAACACATCGCGAAGCAGAGGCTCAGTTCGGGACTCACTACGGCCGCCGTGGTCGGTGTTGATCCGTCTAGCGGCGGCGTGCAGATGGCGCAAATGGTCGCGGGGTTGATCAACATGAAGTATGGCCGCGGCGACGAATTGGAAGCGGACAAACTCGGGCTGCGGCTTGCGGCCGAGGCGGGCTACGATCCCCGCGCTTTGATAGGCGTGATGAAAATTCTCGCACAAGCTAGTGGCGGCGGAAGCCGTCAGCCAGAATTCGCCAGCACCCATCCGAGCCCGGAAAATCGGATGGGGAAAATCGAAGAACAATTGAAGCTACAATTTCCCAATGGCGTTCCGGAAGGACTCATCAAATAATGGTGTTCTCAAAAACCTCGTTGTTCTTGGCTTCAGCGTTTGTTTGCGTCGCGCTTCTGTTGCCTAGTGCAGGTATCGCGGCAGACAAAAAGGTTGAACCACCCCCAACGGTGGACGAGCTCGAGCCCATTACGGTGGAAGGTAAGCGCATCGAGGATGAGATCACCAAGAAAGTCGACCCGGAAAAACGCCTGAAAGAAGAGTTGGAGAAAGATAAAAAAGCCATAGAAGAAATCAAGGATGCCCGCGGCAACGGGCGCGTCCGGGTAAAGTCGCCGCTGTACACCTACTGCCTGGATTACAACCAAAATCCTCTACTGCAAAATAACGTCGGCAACACCCTGATCGTGCCGACCTATTGCGGGCCCGGCAGTAAATAGTCGTGCCGCGCTTCGCTGCAAACCTCCTTTATCTATTCACTGAAGTTCCATTTTTTGATCGCTTTGAACTCGCGGCAAAATGCGGATTCAAGGCAGTGGAATTTCACGTCCCCTACGATTGGCCCGTTAACGAACTCGCTGCCGTGTTAAAAGATAACCGGCTCGACATGGTGCTCATGGATACGCAGATGGGCCACTGGAGCGGCGGAGAGCGTGGTTACGCCGCCCTACCGGGCAAAGAAGCCGAGTTTCGTGCCAGCCTAGACCGCACCATCGAGTACGCGTCCACGTTAGGCTGCAAGACCGTTCACGTCATGGCGAGCGTCGTGCAGCCGGGCACGGATCGCGGCGCGATGGAGCGCGTGTACGTGAGTAATTTAGCGACCGCAGCCGAGCGCTTCAAACCCTATGGCATCCGCGCAGTCGTTGAACCGATCAACAATCGTCTAGGTATCACGCTGGGCCAAGCCAGCTACACCACTCAAGGCATGCTCGGCTATTTGATCAACACCACCGGCCAAGCGGTGAAGCTCATCGAACAAGCCGATAGCGACAACGTTTTTTTGCATCTCGATTGTTACCACATGCAGTTGATGGAAGGCCATCTCGCCGAAACGCTGCGCGAACAAATGCCACGCCTGCAGCACATACAAATCGCCGGTGTGCCGGGTCGCCACGAGCCCGACGTGGGTGAAATCAACTATCCGTTTATTTTTGATTTGCTCGATGAGTGTGGCTACTCAGGATGGATCGGCTGTGAATACCGGCCACACACTACGACGTTGGCTGGGCTGGGTTGGGCGGCAAGGTATGGAATTAGCGAGCAGAATTTAATCTAACAAGTTGCCGTTAACGTCCCGTTTGTCATTCTGAGGAGCAAAGCGACGAAGAATCTGCTTTTGCAGTTGATTGATTCAGAGCGAACAGCAGATTCTTCGCGCCGCTCAGAATGATAATCCATTCAGTTGGCCATTCCGATACGCGGAATTTCTTCATAGGCCGGAGAATCGCATGGATGTTGCCTTCCAGGCCGTGCTCTTCCAGAAGGTAAGCCGGGTCTGGTTCCTGGATTGGGGTTGTTATGCGGGCGCAGAAGTGACAAACTGGTTGCGTTTCATACTTACACTATGCTAATGGCTGTCATATATATCAATTTATATCTGGGCCGTTGTCACTGTTAGGCGCACCACATGCGTACCTGGCACGATTATCACCTTACCGGCTTTTCGGTCGACGGATTGCAAGCGCGTATTGTCGTTAGTGTCTTGTGGCCATACGACACGGAAACAGACGTCAAGTTCTCAATTCTCGTCTTCTCTGGTGTGGCTGGTTATTTTTTTGAGCACGATCTAGGGTCG
>JBDSJK010000153.1:0-5818 GCA_039917535.1 Burkholderiales bacterium | reverse complement strand
GCCAAGCGCTCGGAGATCAAGTCCTGGTGCGGTGAGAATTGATCGTAAGGAAGCGTTTCCCAGTCCGGCAACAAGTGCACGGAGAGGCTCGGTGCGAACCATTTTATTTCGTCATGCAGCCGTTGCGCGTGACCGGCGGTTTCGGTGAACACGACCAAGGGCTTACGCTGCGCAGCTAATTTTGCAAGCAGCAAGGCATCCGCTGATCCGGCTACTGCTGGCAGCGTGACATGTTTAGCTGAGAGGGAAAGTTGTAGATCAAGCGTGCCCATAGCGAGGGCGCATTATACGACCATCGCAGGCCATAGCGATGGTCTGGGCGTCTACTTAGGGAAATTAGTTTCTAGATAGGTCAACAGACTAGTGGCGGAGGAAAAGCGATGCTCAGGTGTCTTCGCGATGATACGTTCGAGAAAATCTTGATAATCCGAAAGGTGCTTTGGTAAGAGGGGAATATCTTCGTGTAAATGTTTGTAAATCAGGGCTATTGCATTCTCTGCGTTGTAAAGGCGTTTGCCGGTCAACATTTCGTAAAAGATCACGCCGGCGCTGTAAAGATCACTCCGGGCGTCTAGTATTTTTCCGGTACCCTGCTCCGGGCTCATGTAATAGGGCGTACCGAATACTTGTCCGTGCTCCGTGAGCTGGGTTTCTTCCGAGGCGATTTTCGCGATTCCAAAATCGAGAATGCCTAATGAACCATCGCCACGAAACATAATATTTTGCGGTTTAAGATCGCGGTGTACGACATCTGCAGCGTGTATCGCCTGCAGACCTTTTGCAATTTCGGAGAGCAGCTGTACCGCCTCATCGGGCTCGATGCCACGGTCGATACGCGTTTTTAGATCGCCGCCAGCGAAATATTCCATGGCAATGTAGACATGGTAATCCGTGTAACCTTGATCGAAAATTTTGACGACCTGGGGGCTTGATAATTTAGACAAGATTCCATACTCGCGGATAAAGCGGCGTAGAAATTCATTCTCGCGGGACAAATCGACGTTGAGTAACTTAAGTACGGTGAGGGCGCGATCCGGCTCTCGCTCGGCCAGATAAACCGAAGACATGCCACCGGCCCCGATTTTGTAACGCACCACATAACCCGATATTTCCACCGCTCGCGGCACGATGCCGGTTGTTTTGTCCGCTGCCATGGATTCGCGGATGGTCTGCGGCGCCGCATCCACATTATCGGCCACGGGTAAATCAGGCAAGTCAAAAGCAAGACGCGGCGGCGCGACGTCACTTGTAGAAATGGCATCATTGACCGAACCTACCAGCCGAGCTTGCGATAAATCATGCTTGCGCAAATAGTCGTGAGCACCGCTTTTGAGTGCCTTAACAGCGACTTCCTCATTGCCCGCACCGGTCATGAAAATGATCGGTGGACAGTCGGGATGCTTGCGAAATTCCTTCAGCCAAGCTAGCCCGTCTTCGGTGCCCAGCATGTAGTCAAGCAGCACGACATCGTAGTCTCGCCAGGGGAAATCCTCGCCTGGTTTGCCTCGCGCCAGCGGGTCCCAGTCCTCGATCTCGGCCTTGGGCCATTCGACCATCAGGTAGTTACGGACAAGCAGACGCATGTCCTGCGAATCATCAATGATTAATGCTGCAAGAGGATGTGAATCAGGCGTGCTCATATTCAGCGATAGATCACTCTACAAGACAAGCGGTGCGATAAACAGGCAACGGCGCCGATTTTCTCTTGAAGGTCGTGGGTAGCAGCGCGTCGAGATGCAAAGACTGGGCGAGCGTCCCAAGACCGCAATATACAGACTCGGAAATGAGAATTTCGTTTGCCTTCGCGTTTTGCATCAATCGTGCGGTGACGTTTACGGCATCGCCAATAATGGTGTAGTTCATATAGGTGGGTGAGCCGACATTACCTGCGATAGCCTCACCAAGGTTGATGCCAATGCGTAAACCCGCTTCGACGCCATAAAGTTTTTTCCAGTTTGGGGACTTGTTCTTGGAAGCGGGAAATCATCGCGCAGCCCGCTAGGACGGCGCGCTGGGCGCTATCTGGTTGCGCCAAAGGTACGCCAAAACCAACCAGCAAGCTGTCGCCCGCCATGTTGAATAGGGTACCTTCGTGGGAATACGCGACCGAGGTGATGAGGGTAAAAAAATGATTAAGTATATCGACGACCTTGCTGGGTTCTAGTTTCTCCGCGATGCGTGTAAAGCCGCGCATGTCGGCAAACAATGCCACCACTTCAAGCCGCGAGAGCCGGTCAAGCGGATTGTCTTGTGTATGACCACGATCCGGAATTTCTTTGACCAATTTCGGCGATACATAGCGCTCGAACATACGGTGTATCCACTGGCACTGCTCCACTTCTCTCGCCAGACGAGCGTCTTCCAACGCACACCGTGCCTCCGAGAGCCGCATCAATGAACGTACCCGCGCCAACAACTCCTCGGGATAAATGGGTTTGGAGAGAAAATCAGCTGCACCGGCGCCTACTCCCGCGACGCGATCTTCCTTACTGTGTAGGCCGCTGATCAGCACCAGCGGAATATCTAGCGTTTCCGGATCTCGCTTGAGTTGTCTGCATATTTCAAAGCTGCTTGCGCCCGGCATGATCACATCCATCAAGATCACGTCAGGTTTGTGGACATTAATCGCGGCCAGCGCTTCCTGGCCGTTGCTCGCCTGGCGCACATGATAGCCAGCTTGGCCGAGGTGCGAGTAATGAGTAAAGGATAGTCTTCCTGATCATCAACCATAAGGACTTGTCCAGGCAGTTTTTCTTTTGGCGTGCCCACGTATGGCCTGCTGGTGAAAGTGCGGGTGAGGAGTTCCGGCAAGCCCGCCAGTTCAGGCTCGGGTGGTGTGTGCTCAGACATAGCGTACTTCTACGTTAGCGAGGTAGGACTGATAGTGCTTTAACTCGGTGCGAATCTGTGCGGCGTCGCTTGCCTTGGCTGCCGCTTCGATGCGCTTTCCAAATTCGGTGACGTCGTTGAAACCGTAGCCGCCACCGACGCCTTTCATGTTGTGACCAATAAGGCACAAGGCTGCCATGTCGTGGCGTTCGAGTGCAGCGGTGATTTGCAGTAGATCCTTTTGGCGATTCGCCAAAAAATTTGGGACGAGATCGGCCAAATCGGCATCAACTTCAATAGGTACTTTGTTGGTCATTAATTTCTTTCAATAATGATGATCAGCCGACAGCAACGCTTTGCTGAGGCATCACAACTAATAAGGCGGCGAGAATTCCATACAGGCGTTCGCGATTAACGGGTTTCTCCAGGTAACCATCGAATCCTTCTTTTAACGCCTGTTCCACTTCCGGTCCCTCTGGGTAGGCAGTCATGGCGAAAATGGGGCGAGTAAAGCCGCGCTCACGCAATAATCTTGTCGCGGCGCGGCCATCCATAATGGGCATTTCCATATCCATGAGCACGACGTCTGGGTGCTCTTTGAGAGCGATCTCGACGGCTTGCCGCCCGTCCGACGCGGGGATCACGGTGACCCCCTGTTTTTTGAGCAAACGCGTGATGAGATCGCGGATGTCGTCGTTATCGTCGGCGAGCAGCACACAGCCTTCCAATCGCTGAACAGTCGATGCCACGTAGGGTGTACTGATCGTTGCTTCCGCGTCGGCGCAAGGTGTGGCAGGGATACGAATAGAAAACGCGCTGCCTTTCCCGACTTCGGATTCCACCGTGAGCGTCCCGCCCATGAGTTCGCAGAGATTTCTGCTAATGGCCAGACCCAAACCGGTGCCACCGTAGGTATGTTGGGTGTTGTCCGCGCCCTGTTTGAAGGGGATGAAAATGCGTTCCTGAACGTCTTTCGACATGCCGGGCCCCGAATCCAACACTACGATCATCAGTTCGTTTGCCGCCCATTCCATTCTCGCCGCGATAAGGCCCTCGTCGGTGAATTTGATCGCGTTGCCAATTAAATTGAGTAATACTTGGCGCAAGCGAAAAGTGTCGAACTCCAACGTGGCCGGATAGGGCTCGCGAAATTCTGTACGAATTTTTAGATGCTTTTCCGCAGCCATGTTCGACAATGTCGCGACGACATCCTCGATCACTTCGCGGATGCGGCCCGGGGTTTTGGATATTTTCATCTGACCTGCTTCGATTTTGCCTTGGTCAAGCATGTTGTTGATCAAGGTCATCAGGTGATGACTGTTCTTCTCAATCACCTTGGTATATTGGCTGCTACTCTTTTCGGTGTGCTCTCCCTCGCCCAGCAAACGATTAAATCCCATGATCGCCGCAAGGGGCGTGCGTAGTTCATGGGTCATATGGGAGATGAACTGGCTCTTGAGTTTGTAGGATTCCTCCGCCGCCAGTTTTTCATAGAACAAACGCTGGCGCTCGTTATAGAGACGCCACAGGCGCCGCACGAGGAAAAATATGAATGCCAAATAACCCGCAAGTAATGGAAAGCCTAGCGCGCTGTCTTGCTTATAAAAATATAAGGTGCTGGATAAGCCGATGACGATCAAAGGCAAGAGTAGAAAGCCGATTCCGTAATAAAGTGGATTACGATTTTCCCGCTCGCGAAAGCTTGCGATGGAAACCAAAAGGGCAACGGTTAGCAATAACACATCCCAGTGCCATTTGGGTGGCGCGAGGACTTCGTCTTTCTCCAACAACTGGCTAATTTCTGCGAGCAAGACCAGGCCAGCGGTGCGGCCGTAAAGCGTATTTTGGTAGTCATTCAACGATTCCGCCGTGCTACCGATAAAGATTCTGCGGCCTTTGATTTTTTCCTTTAAGCCCTCGGGTGAGTGCATCGCCATTGCCGCATAGAAAACCTCGGAAAAGTGGAAGCCTTGTATGGATTGGTGGTTGTTGGGAAAGCGCAGTCGTACGGAGCCATCTTGATCCAAGGGCCAGGAACTTGCGCCAAGATGGAGTCGACGCTCGGATTTTTCATAACGGACCTCTGGTTTCGGCTGATCGGAAAATATCGTGGCAGCCGAGAGGCTGGGCAAGATCTTATCGCCGACTTGGTGCAATAGTGGCACGCGGCGAAACAAGCCATCTGCATCGGGAATGACACCGATGATGCCGACCGCGGCGAGGGGTTTTTTGTCCCAGATGAACATCTCTCGCGGCAAGATGAATTGCCGCCACTGGGCCGCTGGCGCATCCACTGGTTTGTGCCAGGTGAGGTGTTCGAGTTGGGCGTCCGTGTCCGCTAGGGTGGAAACCGTGTAATCCTTGGACAATGCGGCGAGCGTCACGCCCGGTGTGACCGCCAAGGTTTCGGCGAACGCTTCATCTTGTTCGCGGGCTTCGGAAAATAAGATGTCAAAGGAGATCGATCGCGCCCCGGCGTCGCGCAGAAACTCCGTCACTTTCGCATAGACATTACGACCATAGGGCCAAGCGCCTATGGTCGGCTCTAGGGCTTTGATGCTTTCCTCGCTGACGTCGACTAGCAGAATGTTGTTAAAGTCCACTTGCTGAGCCATGAAGCGGGCTTGTACGTCGTGTAATTGCAGATCAATATTTTGGAAAAAACTAGTCCGCGTCAACACGTAAGCGGTGACTAGGGCAGCGAGGGCTATGCCTACAGAGCGCAACAGATCTGGGGGCGAGCCTAGTTTTTGTAAAGGACCAAACATGCCGGCCGGGTCAGGTTGGTAAAGGTTGAATTAAATCGCAAAATCAATAATTTGGATAGTCATTCTACCGTGAATTGAGCTATGAGCAGGTAAATCGCCAACTGATTCTTAGGGGAAACTCTGCCGATAGGAGCGACGCTATAAGCGTGTTATGAGACGTGCACGGCCAGGACGCTTATCCGGTCGGTCTCGCGGCAATGCATGCCCTGGGAGGCAATATC
>JBDSJK010000152.1:0-4913 GCA_039917535.1 Burkholderiales bacterium | reverse complement strand
TGACCCTAGCCTTGGGAAATCCAGACGTGGTCGCGTTTTGCTCAACCACGACGCAGGAATATTCCACTGCCCCAACTCAATGGCGAGCACCAAACCGTAGGCCCGCCGCCGATAATGGTTACTGCGTATTGCTCATCAATCTGCGCATATTGTTAGTTCACTGGGAACGTTTGTTTATTGTCGAACGATGTGCCACGAGCCATACAGAGAGCGGCTCACCAGCCAGCATGCCTGGAGAAGCCCATCAATACTAACTCCCAGCGATGCTGCCTGAATCAGTTGCTCATTGCCTGATGCCCAAACGTCTTTCCTTGGCGCGAACCAAGGCGCTGATCAGCGTGTTGAAGGGCGCCATCAGTCCCAACGTTTTTGCGGCGGCGGGAATGGCGCCGTTTATCGCTTCGATCTCCGACATCCGGGCGGCCATATGATCGAGCAACATGGAGGGCCGTGCGTCGGGAATCTTGGTGCCGAAATGGTGGACATAGGCGACGGGATCGTCGATATCGAGCTTGATACCCCTAGCCCGCGCAACATTGTAAGCCTCCACGGCGCACCCGGAAGCCACTAGCCACGTATCCGGATCAGCCATCACTTCGCCGATGGTGCGCTCGGTGACGGCGCAGGTGCCGGAAAAGCACACGTTGCAAATCAACTTCTCCCAAACAAGTTGATCGATGTCGTCAAAGCATTTCACCTTAAAGCCGGCGGAACGCCACACGTCGGCAACGCTGTTCAGGCGCGTACTAATCGGCCCGGAAATTTCACCGAGCCGGACCAGCTCCCAGCCGTTGTGATGGACGTGGCCCGGCCCTTTCATCGACGCGCCGAAACCGCCCACGACGCCGACCATCAACCGCTCGTGACCTAATATTTTCGCCGCTGCGTCGGGCCCGCCCAGACCGTTTTGAATCGACAGCACAACGGATTTTTCGCCAAGTAAACTGCGCGCGGACTCTGCGGCCGGCTCGACATGCATGGTTTTAGTCGCGAGGATCACCAGATCGCACTCGCCCGCATCGGCCGCTTTGCGGGTGGCATGAATTTTAACCGTGTGGTCACCCGAAGCGCCTTCGACGCGCAGGCCATGGGCATTGATCGCCGCAACATGTTCTTTCCAGGTGTCGATCGCCCAAACCTCGTGGCCCGCGTTCGCGAGTAAGCCTGCATAAACGCTGCCCATGGCGCCACAACCCACTACCGCGATTTTCATGCTGAAGGTTTCCACACTGATGGATGGCAGCGCTGATAGTTCGCTGAATAGGCCGTTTCCGCAGACAGCTCACGCGCCGCATGCCAAGCCCAGCGTGGATCATCCATCATCGCGCGCGCAATGGCGACCATGTCGGCCTTGCCCGAAGAAATTATTTTGTCCGCTTGGCGCGCGCCGGTGATCATTCCGACCGCCATGACGGGCATGCCGGTTTCGCGCTTGACCTGCTCGGCAAACGGCACGTTGTAGCCCGGCGCAAGCGGCATCTGCTGACGCGGATCGACGCCGCCGGTGGTCACATCCAGGAAATCACAGCCCAATGTTTTGAGCGCCTTTGCGAACGTTACCGTCTCGCCCGGCGTCCAGCCGCCCTCGACCCAATCGGTTGCGGAGACACGCACGCCAAGTGGCTTGTCGGTGGGCCATGCCGCGCGCACGGCCGCAAAAACTTCCAACGGAAATCGCATGCGGTTCTCCGTGCTGCCGCCGTAGCCATCTTCACGCTGATTGGCCAGTGGCGACAAAAACTCATGCAACAAATAGCCGTGACCGACATGCAATTCGCCGAGATCAAAGCCTATACGCGCTGCACGTTTTGCTGCATCAACAAATTGCTGCTTGACCTCCGCGAGCCCCGCAGCCGTGAGCGCGGCCGACGTGTGCCAGGTGGGCCCATAGGGCAATGCGGATGGCGCAAGCGTCGTCCAAGCATGTTGTGCAGGCGAAAGCGATTTACCGCCATCGCCGGGGCGCTGAGCCGAACCTTTGCGTCCCGAATGGGCAAGCTGGATACCCAATTTGACCACGCCAAAACGACGACAGAAGTCGATCACCCGCTTGAGGGAAACTTCGTTCTCGTCGCTGTACAGTCCCAGGCAGTGATGGCTAATACGACCCACGTCTGACACGTGGGTCGCTTCAGTGATAACAAGCCCTGCTGCGCCCATGGAAAATTGGCCGAGATGCATGAGATGCCAATCGTTTGCGTTGCCGTTTTCCGACGCGTATTGGCACATCGGCGAAACGACGATGCGGTTGGGCAGCGTGAGGCCGCGTAGTGTAATGGGTGTGAAGATTGCGCTTGTCATTGAATTCTTGTGGGTTACTTAACAGTGGGTTGAAAAACGTAGCGAGCGCAGTAGTTTTTCAACATACTGTTAGAGTACCGCGGCGATGGCTTTGCCGACGTCGGCGGTATTTGCTGTGCCGCCGAGGTCGGGCGTGCGCGGCCCGTCCTGCAGCACTTGCTCAATGGCCCGCACGATGGCGTTGCCCGCATCGCTATAACCCAGATGGTCATACATCATTGCACCCGACCATATCTGGCCGATGGGGTTAGCGATTTTCTTGCCGTAAATATCAGGCGCCGAACCATGAACCGGCTCAAACAGCGACGGAAATAAACCCTCCGGATTGATGTTCGCGGACGGGGCAATGCCGATGGTGCCGGCGGTCGCAGGGCCAATGTCGGAAACAATATCGCCGAACAAATTTGACGCAACGATCACATCAAAACGTTGCGGATTCAGTATTAACTGAATGGTAAGTCCGTCCACATGGTATTGGTTGGTTTTGATGCCCGGATAATTCTTGCCCATCGCGGCAAAGCGTTCGTCCCAATAGGGCATGGTGATGGCAATACCGTTAGATTTGGTGCACGAAGTCACCAGCTTACGCGGTCGCTTCATCGCCAGATCGAAGGCATATTTCATGATTCGATCGACGCCCTTGCGGGTAAAAGTCGATTGCTGCATGACGATTTCCCGATCGGTACCCTCAAACAAGCGCCCGCCGATGGGCGAATATTCGCCTTCGGTATTTTCGCGCACTACGTAATAATCAATGTCGCCCACTGTGCGCCCGGCCAACGGACAGGCAATGCCGGGCATTAATCGCACCGGACGCAGATTGACATACTGATCAAAACCTTTGCGGAATTTCATCAGCGAATCCCACAACGAAACATGATCCGGCACTTTCGCGGGCCAGCCGGTGGCGCCGAAATAAATGCAGTCATGGCCGCCGATCTGGTCACGCCAATCCGGCGGCAGCCACCAGCCGTGTTTGTCATAGTTGTCACTGCTCCAATCGAAATGATCGAGCGCCAACGGGATGGAAAATTTTTTCGCCGCGGCTTCGAGTACGCGCACGCCCTCGGGCATTACTTCTTTGCCAATGCCATCACCGGCGATCACGGCGATCCTGCAGGTTTTGCTGGTTGCCACTGTTGAATTGCTCCTTGATAGTTTTTATTACGACGGAAGGATGACGCCCTTGCCTGACGTCTGCGCATCGAATAACTCATACGCTTCCTTCGCCTGTCCAAGCTGCCAACGATGGGTGAACAATTTATCCACGTCGATACCGCGATCCGCGATATAGCGCGCGCATTGGCCCTGACCCACGGTGGAAAATGTCCACGAACCCAGCAACGTCACCTGTCTGCGCAACAGATCATTGCTGACATCGAGGGTGACGCTGTCGCCTTCACCGACAAAACAGGCTTTGCCCCAGGTGCGAACGCACCTGACCGCTTGCGCCCGCGCTTGTGGTGAAGATGACGCATCGAGTGAGAGGTGCGCGCCGCGGCCGTGGGTGAGGTCTTTTATGGCCTGCACGACGTTTTCCGTTGTCTTGGGATTAAGTAGCGCATCGGCACCGAAATCTTTGGCGCGAGTGAGCCTGTCCTCGCTGGTGTCAAGCGCGATCACGCGCGCACCCATCGCATTCGCGAGCTGCACTGCTGAGAGACCTACCGGGCCTAGACCAAAAATTGCAATCGTATGATCGCCCTGCAGACCGAGGCGCTGCAGCGCGCCCCACGCGGTGCCGGTGCCGCAGGAAATAGCGGCGCCGGTTTCAAAGGACAATTCATCGGGCAGCGGCACCAGCGTACGTGCCGGGCACTTCATGTAGCGCGCGTGGGCGCCGTGGCCCGTCGCGCCATAAACCTCTTTGACGCCTTCGACGCACATCTGCATCCAGCCAGTCGAACAATGGTCGCACACACCGCAGCCGCGATAATGATGTTGCATTACACGCATGCCGACGCGGGCCTGGTTTTCCGGTACGCCCGGACCAATGGCAACTACGACGCCGCAGGGCTCGTGTCCGGCAATCAGCGGGCCTTCGACTTTGCCTAAACCCATCGAAGCGGCACCCCCAACGGCGCGATAAAACTTCAAATCGCTGCCGCACATGCCGGACGCTTTAATCTCCAAAACAACTTCGCCCGGTCCCGGCGTGGGATCGGGAAAATCAAGGATTTCTAACTTGCGATTGCCTGGAAAAACGACGCCTTTCATTTTTTTCTCCTCGTTACCTGTCTTTTGATCGTTACGCAACCTCCAAACCCAAAACACCTTGGATCCCCGCTTGCAGCGCGCGTTCGGGCTTGCAAGCCCGAACCGTTACTCAGGCGGCTGGTGTCTAAGCCGAAACCCCTGCCCCACCCTTCGCGAGGACGATAAGTAATTTGTTAATTGGTTAAGTAATGCTCAATAATAGTTCTGTTCGATCAGCGCATCACAAACGGATTCCCCGTCGCAGCGCCGCTATTTATCCACACGCTTTTCACCTGCAAATATTCGCGTATCGCGTCCATGCCGTTTTCACGGCCCGTGCCGGAATCTTTGTAGCCACCAAACGGCGACATGTAACTTACCGCACGGTAAGTGTTGATCCACACGGTGCCTGCCTG
>JBDSJK010000151.1:0-4618 GCA_039917535.1 Burkholderiales bacterium | reverse complement strand
CGCAGCGCCGACAAGCGATGAATGTTCCGATGAACAGGTTGTCCCAACGTTTATTTACCCCCATACCAACCCACAAATATATGCTGGATTCTAGTGAACAAATATGGACACGTCAAGACATAAAATGCCTGAACACTGGGCCTGTAGCAGCTATCATGCCTGTGGCGATGGATGGGAATGGATTGTTGTGGACGGTACTTAGGCGGACACCCCATCCGCCAGCGCCCGTCAAATCCATAGAGGTTTAGGCCTATTCCTGATAACATCATTCGTAGTATTGCCAATTAAAATCATTTCATAAAATGAACACGACCCTAGAAACAATCCGTCAGATGATCGCTGAAGAATTCGAGATGGATATCGCGACGATTAAGCCCGAATCGACCCTCGAATCATTGAACATCGATTCGCTGTCCACCATCGAATTCATGTTCTTGGTCGAAGAGAAGTTTAAAATAGTATTGTCGGAAGAAAGAGTGAAGCTGCAAACTGTCGGCGATATTGCGACGGAACTCGACAAAGTCATCGTCGCTCAGCATGGCCGACCTGAAGGGGCGCAGGCCGCAAAATGAGACGCGTGGTGGTGACAGGCCTAGGCGTCATGTCCGCCCTGGGCAACACCCCAGGGACGTTCTTTGACAGCCTAATCGCGGGGCGATCCGGTATTCGTCATTGGTCCCGCACCTTTCCCGAAGATCCTACGCCACGACTAACTGCGGAAGTCGATTTCGATCCAAGCAAACATTTCTCGCGGATGCGATGCAACATGTTGGATCGCACCTCCATGCTGGCGCTGCTCGCAGCAAAACAAGCCTTTGCAGATTCCAATATCCAAGTCGATCAACCCGAAGCATTCGGTATCCACTGGGGCACCGGCGCCGGTGGCGCGAACACCACTGAAGAAGCTTATCGGGGTGCCCGGCAGGATCCTCCGGCGCGCGTTAAGCCCACCATCGTCGTTATGGCCATGAACAATGCTGCTGCGTCAGAAATCTCCCTAGAGTACGGTCTGCAAGGCCCAAGTTACACCTATTCCATTGCCTGCTCGTCGGCGGCCGTCGCGATAGGCGAGGCCTATCGTGCCATCTGCTATGGTCATGCCGACTGTATGGTCGCCGGCGGCGCCGATTCCATTTTGACAATCGGCATGCTCAAAGCCTGGCATGCTCTGCAAACGCTCGCGTTGGAAAATGTCGACGATCCCGGTTCATCCTGCCGCCCGTTTGCCAAGGACCGTACCGGCTTTATTATTGGCGAAGGCGCGGGCGCGTTGATCCTCGAAGAAGCGGATCATGCCATGCGGCGGGGCGCAAAAATTTACGCCGAAATCGCGGGCTTTGGCACCACCAGCGATGCGCAGCACATCACCAAACCCTCACCCGCGGGCCAAGCGCGCGCAATCAGTCTAGCGCTACGCGAAGCGCAACTCGCCCCCAGCGATATCGGCTACGTCAACGCTCACGGCACTGCGACATCGGTGGGCGATGTCGCAGAAACCGAGGCCATGAAAATCGCCTTCGGCGATGCGGCGCGCCACGTGCCGATCAGCTCAACCAAATCCATGCACGGCCATTTAATGGGTGCCACGGGCGGCGTCGAATTCATCGCCGCATTGCTCGCGATGCAGCGTGGCGTCGTTCCACCTACCGCTCACTTGTTCCACCGCGATCCAGACTGTGACCTTGACTATGTCCCTTTGCAAGCACGGCAGCTAGCCGGCATCAATGCCGTGATGTCAAACTCGTTCGCGTTTGGCGGCAACAACGCCGTGTTGATTGCTAAGCGGTTTAGCGGCGCTTAGTCAGAGCCATCCGACCGCACCGATCACCGCACCGGCGGTGATTAAAAACAAGACGTGGACGCGAGCGCGCCATACCAATATCGCTGCGAACAATGTCAACAATAAATGAGCCCAGCCGGGGGTTTGCGCCGCAAGCACCCAGCCGGTTGAAACCATCAGCGCGATGACGATTGGCGCCATGCCGGCTTTAAACGCGCGCACCGTCAGCCAATCTTGTCGAGCGTGTCCCCACCGAGCCGCAGCGAATGCCAGTGTCGTCGACGGCAACATGATGCCCGTCAACGTGGTCGCCGCGCCCAGCAACCCGGCAGCTTGATAGCCCATTACCGCGACGAACAATATGTTGGGTCCGGGCGACGCCTGAGCGATAGCGATTGAAGCAGTGAACTGCGCATCCGTTAGCAATCCCATCTGGTTAACCATCACTCGCTGCATGTCGGAGGCAACGGTGATCGCGCCGCCAATGGAGAGTAGCGAAAGCAGCAAGAAATGCCCAAACAGCGACAGCCAATCCACCGATGCCAGCGCTGCGCTCATCGTTGCTCTTGCCTACTCGGAACCGTTGTCGATCGCAATTTTGTCCATGCGTAGATGCACGCAATCAAACCCAAGCCAAGCAGCACCCACACTAGCGGCCAGCGCAATAACGCCACACCGGTGAACGCGAAAATACCTAGCCCCACACAGGCCGGCACGCCCATTGCATTATTGCGCAACGCAGGGGCGAGCCGCAACGCAGTGCCAATGATCATGCCTGCAGACACCGCGCCCATGCCCTTAAGCGCACCGGCTACCGCGGGGTGCTGGGCGTATTGCGCATACACCGCCGTGACGATAAGCACAATAACAAGTGGCACCGCCATCATCCCGGCGAGCGCAGAAAACGCCCCGCGCCAACCAAAAAAGCGGTCGCCAATCATCAGAGCCACGTTGCACATATTCGGGCCCGGCAGCACTTGGCTGATGGCGAGAATTTCAACGAATTCCTCTTTCGATAACCAACGCTTTTTATCGCACAGCACCCGCTGAGCGACGGCCAACACACCGCCGAAACCCTGTAAAGCAAGCAAGGTAAAAGTGACGAAGAGGTCTTTGTTTGAGGTGGGGCGAGCTAACGTCGCTGCCTGGTTATTCATGGGCATGGGTCAGCGTTGCTCACCGGCCAAGGGCTAAGGGATTTTGTTAGCCGCAACCGTGCATTCAAGTCTCGCTCCCGACAATTTATGTGGGTTTGATGATACGCGACTTCCAGATAATCATTCTAAGCATCGCCACGAGCCCCTCTGGATGCGGCTCTCCAGGCATGCGGGTCTGCAAGGCAAGCTGGGATTGGCGCGTGGCGTGATATGAAAAACATGTAGGGTGGAGCAACCCGCCGATCAACAGCAACGCGCAGTGCTGCATCATAACGTCCTCGGCGGGTGGGGTTCGGCCTCCCTCGCTTGCACCAACCCTCTCCATCGAGTTGGCTGCCCGGCCACCGCAAACGTTACCGGGAACGATGAACTGCCCGCACCCTTTAACTCATTTGTTGGCGGCGCCCGATGAATTCCAGGCAATCAGCAGCGATGCCGTCCCGGAAATTCTCAGGCAAACATGGGCAATGCAATTGCGAGATCACCACGGCGAACGCCTGGCGGAAGTCGTCGAAGCGTACGCGTAACCGAGTCAAGATTCGATTTTTCGGTTTGCGCGCGGTTGATTTACATAGCAGCAGCGGCATCGGTTTGGGACCAACGCCGCGCTCGTGGATGAAGTGCAGGTCGATGCCTGCGAGCAGCACAAGATAGTGAGCAAAGCGGTTCAGCTTGGCTTCTTGCGCGCGCCAATCGAACTCATTGAACCAATAGCTCGCGAGTTCTTTGAGCTAAGCCAGGCTCGTACCGTATTGCCATTCCGCGCCCGCGCTTGATCAGACCAGCGCGCACGGGCCAGGCGCTCGTGCAGATCGCGCAACAGGTCGTCGCCAAAAGAAATTTGAAACGGAGTGGGATGCATTAGCGTAGGTGAATGTGAGTGGGGTAACTACCTATTTTACACCGATGATCTGCGTAAATCTTGACTGCCCGCGCGTTAAAACGTGGCGAGCGCGGTGCGTATTCCAGTCCTGATGCACAATTATTCCGGCAACGACGTCAGTAGTAGGCTGAACCTATCCTCCCGCTCGGCCCGCACTCGCGCAAGCGTCCAGATGGCGACGCAATCAACCGCTCCAGACCGATGCATCGCCCGAACAATCGCCGCAAAACCGCAATTTTCACCAAACTACTGCTGCCGTTGATGGCGATTGATAATTCGCCGGCTCAGCGATAGATTGATGGTTGGCGAAAAGGGGCGTTTAAAATCCCTAATTCACTCGCCGTTAGGAGTAACATGAACGGGACTTGATCACCGCGCCGCGCATGAAAGCGAGTCGTTTCCGGACCCGACTAAGAATAAAGTTTGCTTGGCTTGAGCGCATTGCTCAAGCGACGGCATGCGAGCAGACGTAGGAGGGTTTTATGAAGCGGTATTTGAATTTGCGCTGGAGGCAAGGAAGAGCCTTGCGCCCCCATCCTGCCCTTCCCCCGCAGGCAGGGGAAAGAACCTTTCCCTCCCTTGCGCGCGCAGCGCGCGGGGGAAGGTTGGGGGAGAGGCGGTAAGTGGCCACCGGCGCGTTTCAACTCTTTTGCTTTTGGAGGTAACTTAGTGAATACGGGTAAAGGTCAAGACACAAGCGGCTATGGCCGACGAGTATTTCTCGCTCAGGCTTCTGCGCTGAGCGCCGCAGCCCTGTTCGGGCTTCCCCGTTCGGCTTTAGCGGAACCGGCTCCGGAA
>JBDSJK010000150.1:0-6912 GCA_039917535.1 Burkholderiales bacterium | reverse complement strand
GTCGCTTCGCTCTTCAGAATGACATAGGCGAATTTTTCGGCAACTGCAAGGCAAAACTTAACAGCGTTTTTATCCCATGATCGACACCATTGCCAGAAGCTTTAAAGCGCTCAACTCTTCCGCGCCGTTTTTTTCGTTGCGCTATGTAGACGAAATTTCCGAAACGCTCTCGCTGCGGCAAGGCGTGCAAGAGCCGCCGCGTATCCTGACCGATCGCGGCGTGATGCTGACGGCGATAGTCGCAGGAGGTTGTGGCTACGCCGCGACGTCGGATTTATCCCAATCTGGCTTGCAACAAGCGCTGGATCGCGCCACGCAATGGGCAGAGACAACTCGTCACGCAAGCGTGATTGCATACGACCCCGCTCGTGTGACCAGCGCAGCCGGCCGTTGGAATTCACCGCCCTCCCCGATCCCTTTGCCCACGCGCTCCGAACGTTACGATATTCTCGCCGCCGAATGCAACGCGGCGCAGATCGACGATCGTATTGTTGACCGCTATGCAAGCATTGATCACATTCACACTGAACAGCTTTACCTTAGCAATCAAGACGCGGAAATTCACCAGCAATTTCGTTATGTGATCTCTCACGCCTATGTGTCGGCGAATCGCAATGCCGAGACGCAAACTCGCAGCTTTCAATTGGCTCAACAAGGCGGTGCGGACATTTTGCAACGTTCCGGTTTTTTCGGCTCCGGTAAGCGATTGGCTGAAGAAGCGCTCCAGCTCTTGCTTACAGCTAATTGCCCTAGCGGAAAAATGGATTTGCTACTGATGCCGGATCAAATGATGTTGCAGATCCACGAATCTATCGGCCATCCGCTGGAGTTGGATCGCATCCTTGGCGACGAGCGAAACTACGCCGGCACCAGCTTTGTGACGCTCGATATGTTCGGTCACTATCCATACGGTTCGCCACTGTTAAACGTGAGCTATGACCCCAGCCATCCGGAAGAACTTGCCTCGTTCGCCTATGACGATGAGGGCAGCCGCGCGGAAAAAATGCTGCTGATCGACAACGGAATTCTCAAGCGTCCGTTAGGCGGACAGCTTTCGCAAAGCCGCGCCGCATCCCTGGGTGTCGCTAACTCACGCGCTTCCGGTTGGAACCGCGCGCCGATTGATCGCATGGCGAATCTCAACGTCGAGCCGGGCAGCACATCGTTTAGCGATATGATCGCGGGCATCGAGCGTGGCGTATTGATGTCAACCAATCTGTCGTGGTCCATCGACGACTCGCGCAACAAATTCCAGTTCGGTTGTGAATGGGGGCAATTGATCGAGCATGGCAAGCTCACCCGCGTCGTGAAGAATCCCAACTATCGTGGCATCTCGGCGACCTTTTGGCATAGCCTAAAAGCGGTCGGCGACCCCGCTAGCTGCGAAGTTCATGGCACACAATTTTGCGGCAAAGGCGAGCCCAACCAAGTGATTCACGTCGGTCATGCTTCGCCACCGTGCGTATTCGAAGACGTGGACGTGTTCGGCGGAGAAGATTAGTTGCAAGACCATTTTTTTGCCCTGGCCGATATGCTGCAATTAGCATTGCGCGCCAATGAAATCTTCACTTGCTGGTATGTCGGCGAACGCTCCGATTTCGTGCGCTTCAATCACGGCAAAGTGCGCCAGGCTGGCCACGTCGATCAGCGCCATTTGCGCTTACGTTTGATCGCGCAGAGTCGGCAAGCTAGCGTATCGCTTGCCCTGGCGGGTGACGCAAGCGATGCACAACAAATCAAACAAGCGTTGGATGACCTACGCGACATTCTCGAACATCTGCCCGTTGATCCCTACTTGCTTTACGCGACGGACGTTCATTCCAGTGTAACCATTCGCCCCGGTTCATTGTCGGCGCCGCAAGATTGTGTAGAACAAATTGTGGCCGCATGCGCTGGACTCGATATGGTTGGCATTTACGCCAGCGGGAAAATCGTGCGCGGATTTGCAAACTCACTTGGTCAACGCAATTGGCATGAAGTAGAGAATTTCAATTTCGAATGGAGCCTTTATCACCAAGCCGACAAAGCGGTGAAAACCAGCTACGCGGGCATGGATTGGCAAGCAAGCGAGATGCAAACCAAGATGCTAAGCGCCGCCGAACAATTGACTATGTTGCAACGCGCGCCACAGGAACTCGCGCCGGGTGAGTATCGCGTTTTTCTCGCGCCACGAGCGCTTGATGAAGTCATCGGTATGTTGTCATGGGGTGGTTTTTCGGCAAAGGCCCAACGCACCAAGCAAAGTCCGTTGATCAAGATGGAGCAAGGCCATTGCCTCAACCCACAAATATCACTTGAGGAAAATACCGAAAGCGGCACGGCGCCTGCGTTTCAGTCTGACGGCTTCATCAAACCCACGCGCGTCACGTTGATTGAGAATGGGCACTTAAGGGCGCCGCTTGTTGCGCCACGCAGCGCCAAGGAATATGGCCTGACCAGCAACGGCGCGAATGGCGGCGAGAGTCCCGAATCCGTGTGCATGAGCGGCGGCACGCTGGCTACCGCAGATACGCTGCGAGCGCTCGGTAGGGGCCTATACGTGAGCAATCTGTGGTACCTGAATTTCTCAGACCGGCCAGCGTGTCGTTTGACTGGCATGACGCGCTTCGCCACCTTCTGGGTGGAAAATAGTAAGATCATCGCGCCCGTTAACGTGATGCGTTTCGACGATACGATTTATCGCATGCTGGGAGAAAACCTGGTCGCGCTCACATCGGAGCAAGAATTCATGCTTGATCCGTCCAGCTACGGCGAACGTTCAACCAATAGTTCTAGGCTCCCTGGCGCGCTGATTTCGGGGATGCGCTTCACACTCTAAACAGACCCTAGGAATTCTTCTTGTTTTTTATCGCCCGGTTACGGCGCAATTGTTTTGGGTCAGCCAGCAGTGGCCGATAAATTTCGATACGGTCATGTTGCCGCACCACGTCGTCGAGCCGAGCCAGCCGTCCAAAAATCCCAACTTTATTCTTCGCTAAATCGATGTCGCACACTTCCGCCAACAATCCGGAACGTTGAATCGCCTCCAGGAGCGTGCATCCTTCGGGCACTTTCAGCGCTCGCACAATTTGCCGGTTTGGCTCGGCATATGCTATTTCCACGTCAAGCGTCCGGCCTTTAACTTGGGCCATGTAGCGCCTCCGCGCGCCGCACGAACGCGTCGATCAAGGTTGTCGCGATATGGCTAAACACCGGCCCGACTAATTTCTCCAGCCATCTGCTTGTGAATTCATATTCCAGCTCCAGCTCCACTTTGCAGGCGGTCTCGGAGAGTGCGTGAAAGCGCCAATGTCCCTGCAGATGCTTAAACGGCCCGTCTACCAGCATCACGTCCATATCGGCGAACGGCGATTTTTCATTTCGTGTGGTGAAGCTCTGTTTGAGGCCGTGAAAATCGATCTTGATGGTCGCCTCGGTAATTTTTTCGTCCTTGGTTTTGACCTCGATCCCGCCGCACCAGGGCAAAAATTTCGGGTACGACGCAACATCGTCCACAAGGAGAAACATCCGTTCCGCAGAGTGCGGGACGAGAACCGCTTGTTCAACACGAATCATGAGTTTTTCAAATTGACGCGATAAAAGTGCAGTTTAGTGCAAGAGCGGCTCACAGGTTGCTGAAAAACGCTCCTGTGTCATTCTGAGGCGCAACGCGACGAAGAATCTGCTTTTGTAGTGGGTTAATTCACCGCGACCAGCAGAGTCTTCGCTGCGCTTAGAATGACAAACCATACACTAGGGCCTGGCATTTTCAGCAGCCTGCTAGAGAAATTCCAGTAAGATACGCAAGATGAGCATCGCGCAAAACAAGAAAGCCTTTTACGATTATTTTATCGAAGACCGTTACGAGGCGGGGTTGGTTCTAGAAGGTTGGGAAGTTAAAGCCATCCGCGCGGCGCGGGTTCAGCTCAAAGAAGCCTACGTAATCGTCAAGAGCGGCGAGTTGCACCTAATCGGCTCCCATATTAGCCCGCTACCGACCGCTTCTACCCATGTCAATCCGGATCCCGTTCGCACCCGCAAGTTATTGATGCACCGCGAAGAGACCGATAAGTTAATCGGCAAAGTCGAGCGCGCGGGATACACCTTGGTGCCCCTCGACATGCATTACACCAAGGGCAGAATCAAGCTGGAGATCGGCCTGGCAAAGGGCAAAAAGCAGCACGACAAGCGCGATACGGAGAAGGATCGCGACTGGCAACGGGAGAAGCAGCGGCTGCTCAAGACTCGATAGTAAAGGCAAAGTGGTACACTGCGGCACATACTAATTCAGTATTTGCGTCCTCACAACCTATTAATCCTGTTAATGACTAAGTTCTTAAAATTATCTAAATTGTTCCCTTTGGCGATTGTTCTCGCGACGAGTGCCTCGGCCCGGGCAGATCTGTATGGCTACGTCGACGAGACCGGCCGTGCCCATTTCAGCACCCAGAAACTGGACGAGCGGTATACGCTATTTAAGCGCACCGTGCCAAAAACCGTCGTTAAAAAAGATGCCGTAACCGTTGCCCCGTCCGCGGACAATATCCCCACCAAGCAGGTCAAACTTTACAACAAACAGATCCAAAAAATAGCCAAAAAATATCAAATTGACCCCGCATTGCTGCATGCAGTCATTTTGTCGGAATCGCAATACAATCCGGAAGCGGTTTCCCAACGCGGCGCAGCGGGATTAATGCAACTCATGCCGGATACGGCGTTGCGCTACAAAGTGGCGGACGTTTTCGATCCCACGCAAAACATACGCGGCGGCGCGCAATATTTGCGCGATTTGCTGCGGCTGTTCAACAATAATATGGAATTAACCATCGCCGCTTACAATGCGGGGGAAAACGCTGTCATCAAGAGTGGCTGGCGCATTCCACCCTACGCCGAAACCATTGCCTACGTTCCAAAGGTAATGGCATTCTATCGGCAGTATTTAGAGCGTATTTAGATGCGAGAAATCAACAGGCAACGGCGGGTCATACGGGACATTGATCATTCGCTCGAAACAAGTGTCACCGCCTGCCACGTTACGCACCCTTAGCCATACCAGTGGTAAGGTGACGGACAAAAGCAAAACGCCCCGTAACTGGGGCGTTTTGTCGTAGCAAAGGGGGGGCGCGTCCTTAGTTTACTGACGAACCCAACGACAACGCCTCCCGAAGGAGGCGTTGTCGTTGGTCACTTCGCTTAGGTCAAACTAAGTCTGTTACATTAAACTTTTGGAAGGTCTTTCGGAGCTAAAGTACCACCCGTAACCGTCCAAGAGACACTACCACCGTTCTGCACACCCTGCCAAATAATCGTGGTTCCAGCGAGCGCGGTAGGAACGGTCGAGCTCGCGGCTTTATGCGTAACGGTAATCGTTGCGGTGTTAGCATCGACACCGGCAACAGTAACTTTTGCTACATAGTTACCGGTAATCGTTGTATCGAGCGGGGCGTTCATCGCAAGAGCACCCGCTGCCGTAGCATTTGTAAGAAGGGCATAATCGGATTGTTCTGCAACAGCTTGTTTAACACCGGAGATTAGATTTGACGCTTCAGTCACTTTACTCTTAACCGTATAATCTTGATAAGCGGGAATTGCAACCGCCGCCAATATACCGATAATGGCAACAACAATCATCAACTCGATCAGGGTGAAACCTTTTTGTACAGCTTTCATTTAAAGCTCCTTAAAATTAAGTAGGGGTAAAAGTCACAACTCATCGTTGCGTCTTGCCTGTCTATGAGCAATCGCTGTGCCACCTTTGGGTGATGACTGACTTTAACTTTGTGTCTTTTTGTGGCAACTGGACATGAATTAATAAATATCTTTTTGTTTCACTAAGTTATGGATTTCGCCTGAGTAAAAATAACGTCAGAAAACGGACCCCGGCTGACCATGCTCCAATCCAGCAATAGCATTTAATTGTCACAACAAATTGAAATAGACGTCCATTGTCAGTTTGCGGGCGAAATGTGACGTAAATCGGCAGATCTAGCTTGAGAACCCGGAATATTCGCTAGGTCGATTGCGTCTTTTGTGCCGCATTCAGAAAAGCATGGGCGTAACGCAGGTAGACCTTCTCGCGGATGAACGTGGAATAAGTCAGGGTCAATGTGGCCGTTTAGGCTGAACTTGGCGAGTATCTGCACTGCTTCCGTGAGTGGCGTGGCGTCTTTATAGCGGCGGCCCTTCGCGGTCAGCGCCTCGAAGATGCCGGCTATGGCTATGGGGCTCTGGCCATAGTTCTGCCCTGCACCGACATGTCGCCACCTTCCACGCGGATAGCCTTTGCCGTCCATGCGCTCGTGTCCCCGCATACTCCGGCACACGCTCAAGATGTTTCAGCCAGGGCAGCTTCCAGCATATTAATAAAGGCGACGATATGCTGGTTGATGATCTTACGCTCGTCGAGGGTAAGCGTCCCGCGCGCGATGCTGAGATTCTTTAATTCATCAATTCATCTTCATTTAATCGCGGCTATGTGTTCCCTGTTGCAGTGGCGCAGGTGTAAGCAGCAATATGGGCGATCCTAGCCTGACCGGCTTCACTCATATATTCACTACCCGTAGCGTCCTGCCCGAGTCCGGGTCTTTGAAACGAATACGTCGCCTGTGGTCGGGATAGTCCGTGGCGATATAAAAGCCATTCATCGCAATCGTTTGATCGCACATCCCGCCGCCGAGAACCTTCTTACTGCGGCAATACCCTATGACCCGGCTGAGGTCGCTACCTATCAAGGCGGACTGATTGCCAAAATTCGTACTAAAATAGCTAAGGCCCGAAACGGCTATGACCTCCGGTACCCCATGATGCTGTCGGTTTGGTGCAATGAACACCGTGCAATCTATCTTGAAACACGAGATCAATGGCAGGTGTTCGTTGAAAATAACAAAGTATTTTTCGACGACATTTCACCTTTTGTCGAGATCGTCTTTTGGG
>JBDSJK010000149.1:0-8224 GCA_039917535.1 Burkholderiales bacterium | reverse complement strand
ACTGGGCATTTAGTGTATGGCCTGGAGCTAGTCCGGAACGATGGGCCTTGGGACCATCCTAACGACTTCAAAAAATATAACGGCGTGTTGCGGTATGCCCTGGGCGATTCATCGAACGGCTTCAATGTCACAGGCATGGCCTATGACGCAAAATGGAACGCGACCGACCAGGTTGCGCAACGTGCCGTTGACCGCGGTCTAGTCGGGCGCTTTGGTTCACAAGACACTAGCGACGGTGGTATCGCCAGCCTCTACAGCCTGTCCACCGAATGGCGGCGGACGCAAGAGAACGGACGCACCGACTTTAATGTCTACGTGGCGCGACATAAGCTCAATTTGTTTTCCAACTTTACCTACTTCCTTGACTCCCCGACCAGCGGCGATCAATTTGAGCAAGCGGAAAAGCGCACCCTGCTTGGCGGAGAGGCTAGCCATGCTTGGTTCGGCAAGTTGGCAGGGAAAGACATGACCAACAAAGTCGGCGTTCAACTGCGGCACGATAATCTCGACCCAGTGGCGCTGTACAGCACCGTAGCACGGAATCGGACGGACAAGCTTGACGCCGATGGTAACCTCATTCCTGCGGCCACGCGCGAGGATCGGGTAAAGGAAACAAGTTTTAGTGTTTACTACCAGAACAACTTGCAGTGGACGGAATGGTTTCGCACTATCGCTGGCGTTCGCAGCGATTATTTTAAGTTCAAAGTGAACAGTTCGCGGCCGGAAAACTCGGGTAACAAAAATGACTCTCTCATTTCGCCGAAGTTAGCCTTGATCTTCGGGCCATGGGCAAAGACTGAATTTTTTGTTAACTATGGCGGTGGCTTCCACAGCAACGACGCGCGTGGCACAACCATCACGGTAGATCCTAAAACTGGCTCATCCACGGACGCCGACGGGAATCCAATTCGGCAGGTGGATCCCGTGGTTCGCACCCGAGGCTACGAGATTGGTATGCGCTCTGAAATTATTCCCACCGTGCAAACCTCTGTTTCCCTCTGGCGTCTTAAACAAGGCTCAGAGTTGCTCTTTACGGGTGACGCAGGAACGACTGAACCGAGCCGCCCATCGATTCGTACTGGTGTAGAACTGGAAGTCCATTATATTCCCCAGCCCTGGCTCATCTTCGATGTTAACTTGGCCACTACCCAGGCCCGTTTTGACGACAGTGACCCGGACGGAATAGGCAAGCGTATCCCTGGGGCGCTTGAGCGGGCTGGGACTGTCGGTGTGACGTTGGATAGCTTACGCGGTTGGTCTGGGTCTCTCCAGTGGCGCTACTTTGGCCCAAGGCCATTGATCGAAGACAATAGCGTGCGTTCACAATCGACAATCGTCACAAACGCGCGGGCGGGTTATAATTTCGATAGGCATTGGGGCTTACATTTCGACGTATTCAACTTGTTTAACCGGAAGGCAAATGATATCGATTACTTCTACACCTCGCGGCTTGTTGGCGAGCCAGTTGGCGGCGTTGACGATATTCACTTTCATCCGATCGATAAGCGCGGTTTTCGTCTGACGCTAACCGGAACGTTTTAGACATCCATGCACAGTTAGTTATTTCGCGTAATGGTCCGTTTGCTGATCGCGTCCATAAAGTTTTTCGCCAGCCGTTCTAAGTGTCGCCGCTCAGCAAATGCCTGACGGCGTCAGGCCGTGGCAGCGGCGTCACCGCGCCGTAGCCTGTGGTCGTCAATGCGGCCCCGGCGTTGGCGTAAAGCAAGGCCCGCGAAAAATCGCCTCCCGCCGCCATGCGCGCGAGCAAGGTTCTGGCGAAGCAATCGCCTGCCCCGGTCCCGTCAACTGCGTTGACTTGGTGACCCGCGATGTGTTCCTTACGTGTGCCATCGCTCACCAGCAAGCCTACCGCGCCGAGCTTGAGCACGACATTGGGCACACCCTGCCGGTGACACCATTCTATGATGGCTTCGAGCTCACGCAGCCCCGCAATCGCTTCCGTTCTTCCAAGCTGATCAGAAAATAGTCGCTGAGCGGAATGGTCGCGCCGATCACCCCGCGTGCTCGCGGTAGCGGCCACAGGCGTTCCCTGAAATTGCAGTCGTAGGCGACCTTCACGCCCGCTGCAAGCGCGGCGTCAATAGCGGCGAACACCGCATCGCAGGCGCTGGAACTGATAGCCTGACTGATGCCCGAAGGGTGAAAAAATTTAGCGCCGCGGATTAAGATCAATGGACAAGTCGAGTGTGAGAATTTTGAGGGTAAATCAGACATTTTTCGAGCGTATCAAGGATGTTTTCTCGATGGCTCGAAACTGAGATGATTTTCGCATGGCGAATTTATCGAAGCGACAGCGGCGGCTGTGGGACGCGTATGCGTTTCCCGGCTTTCGTCCGCAACCCACGGTGCGCGGTGTCTTCGGCGATCCGAAGGCCTGCATCATCACGCTTGTACGGCGCTCAAAAAAACGGTCTGTGGCTGCTGCGGTCGCGTTCACAGCGGAAGGTACGACCGGCGTACGCGGCAGGTTCGGGATCTGTCCTGTGGCGACCGGCGCGTGTACCTGGAGTTCGAGGTCCGGCGTGTTGAGTGCACGGGCTGAGGCAATGTAAAGCGCGAGCCGCTCGATTTCCTGGCCGGCAATCCCTTCTATACCCACGCTTTGCCTACTATGTGGACAGCGCTGCCGCGCGGCCAGTATCAAAGACATAGCCCGGGAACTGAAGCTGGACTGGGATAAGGAGTACCGGGCGGCGCAATGGGCCAAGGGGGGTACGCCAGGAGCGAAGGTCATCGGCATCGACGAGATCTCGATCCGCAAGGGCCACCCCTACCGCATGGTGGAGCGACTTGATCCGGCGTCGTCCGATCTGGTTCGGCGGAGAGGATCGCTCGGAAGCGAGCATGAGGCAGTTCTACGACTGGCTGGGCAAGCGGAAGGCGGGCAGCCACCGCCATACGCCGCCATCGCCGGGAGCCGCTCGCTAGCATGGACTTTAGCGCGGTTAACAGTCATACTAGTATGTTTATGAAGCTTTTATTCGATATGTTCCCGGTTGCGCTGTTCTTCGTCGCGTATAAATTCGCCGGCATTTACGTTGCCACGACGATCGCCATCGTCGCGAACGTATTACAAATAGCCTGGCTGACATTCGCCAAAAAGAAGATCGAGCCGATGGTGTGGATCAGTCTCGCGATCATCGTCGTGTTCGGCGGTGCGACGTTGTTGCTGCACGATGAAACTTTTATTAAATGGAAACCGACCGTGCTGTATTGGGCGTTTGCGGCGGTGCTGGCAGGTGGGCAGTGGTTCTTCAATAAGAATTTCATCCGCGTGATAATGGAAAAAAATATGGCTTTACCGGAACTTATCTGGCGCCGGTTGAACCTAATGTGGGCAGCGTTCTTTGCCGTCATGGGCATAATTAACCTGTACGTCGCCTACAATTTTTCAACCGATACCTGGGTCAACTTTAAATTATTCGGTGGCATGGGCCTAATGATTCTGTTTGTGATCGCGCAAGGTTTGATGTTGTCGAAATATGTCCCCGAGCAAGAACAGGAATGAATACCATCTCGCTCATGCAAGAGCGGCTGGCCAGCTTGGTCCCGGCCCGGCTTGAAATTAGCGATGACAGCGCCGAACACGTGGGGCATGCAGGCGCCGCAAGTGGTGGCGGTCATTATCACGTCACCATCGTCTCGCAAGTGTTTGCCGGCAAAAACCCCGTTGCGCGTCATCGCCTCGTGTATCAAGCGCTGGGCGATTTGATGCAGCAACGCATTCATGCGCTAGCCATCGCCGCGTATACGCCAGATCAACTCTAAAATTCGATTTTTATTTTCCCATCAAGGACCACGCAATGAAATCTATCGCATCAACGATTACCGTTCTCGCCGCCGCCAGCCTGTTCGTAGCTACTGCTGGACATGCTCAACAAAAAGATGCGCCGCCCGCGAAGCCGGCTGCTCCCGCCGCCGCGCCCGCTCCAGCCAAACCAGCAAAAATTTCTGTCAACGGTGTGCTTATTCCCGCATCGCGGTTTGAGTTGATGGCACTGCAGGCCACCAGCCAAGGTCAACCGGAATCTCCGGAAATGCGCGCCCAGATTAAAGACAATTTGATTAAGAGCGAAATCGTCGCCCAAGAAGCAGTGAAGATCGGACTCGATAAGAATCCTGAACTGATGCAGCAACTAGACATGATCAAGCAACAGTTATTGGTACGCGCCTATGTGTCCGACTACGCCAAGAAAAATGCCCCCAAGGATGAAGCGCTTAAGGCCGAATATGAAAAAGTCCGCGCCACCCAGGGCGACAAAGAAGTCAAGGTACAGCACATCTTGGTGGAAGACGAAAAAGACGCCAAAGACCTGATCGCACAGATCAAAAAAGGTGGCAGCATGGACAAGCTCGCGAAAGAAAAATCCAAAGACGCGGGGTCAAAAGACCAGAACGGCAAGCTGGAATGGACCATGCCCAGTAACTTCGTGAAACCTTTTAGCGACGCGCTACTCAAGCTCAAGAAGGGCGAGATGACACAAGAACCAGTCAAGACGCCCTACGGCTATCACATCATCAAACTCGAAGACACCCGCACCGCGAAAGTCCCGGGCTTTGAAGAAGTGAAAGACAAGATCCGCCAAAGCCAGCAGCAAGAGCAGGTCACCGCGATGTTGGAAGCTTTGCGAAAGAAAGCCACCGTAAAAGAAGAATAATCCGCTACCAGAAAGGTAATGACATGAACATACGGCAAGCAATGGTGGGTCTAGCTCTACTTGGCTCCATGATCACGGCTTCGGCCATGGATCTGAATTCCGCCCAGGACGCCTACAATCGCGGCGATTATAACAGCGCTTTTAAAGAGTTCCAGAGTATGGCCGAGGCAGGTAACCCGCTGGCGCAATCTAGCACGGGCGTCATGTATGACATGGGCCTGGGCACCACCAAAGATTACGCCAAAGCCATTGAGTGGTACCGTAAGTCCGCCGAACAGGGCAACCAATTTGGCCAGTTTAACCTCGGCACCATGTATTACATGGGTACAGGCGTGACTAAGGACGTACTCTCGGCGTGTAAGTGGTTTGCCCTGGCCACCCGTCAAGGCAATGGTCAAGCGCGGATTCACATGCATATCTGCGAGAAGTATTTGAACGAGCAACAGATGGTGGAATTCAACCGCCAGGCCGATGAGTTTGTGGCGCAACACAAGCAATAGTTGGATTTTTTAAAGACCATACAAGCAGCATCTTCCCAGCTCGACGCCGGTTGGCGTAACGAGTTGGGATTTCCCTCGCTGCCGATGCTTACCCACGCCAGCCTGTTGGTAAAAGTTTACACGCCCCGTGGCAACGATCCGCAACAGCCCCACACCCGTGATGAAGTTTACGTCGTCGCCAAAGGCAATGGTGAGTTTGTCTACGCTGACGAGCGTAAGGCGTTCCAGGCAACGGATCTGCTGTTTGTTCCCGCCGGCGTCAGTCATCGCTTCGAGAACTTTAGCGACGATCTGACCGTTTGGGTGATATTCTACGGGCCCGAAGGTGGCGAAACACGTTAGCAGCTTCGCCCTGAGCCAACAGGGATGCGGCTCTCCGGACATACTACCCTGCGAGCAAGCCTAGACAAGGCTCGTGGCGAGGTGTCATTCTCAATTCTGGCGCAAAACATAGAGCTTTATCCCATAAATTTGTAAGGGGATAATTCTTTGCTAGACCAACACAAAAATCATTCCTCGGAAGGAGCTACTTTGCGTGCTGTCCTTGATCTAGTAGAACCATCTCGCTTGGCCACGCAGCGCGCGGTCGATATTCCGCGCGATCTTGCTCAGCGTTATCACGCGGTCCGCCAAAGCACCGAAGCGTTAACGGCACCGCTGTCGGCCGAAGATTGCGCGCTGCAATCCATGCCCGACTGCAGCCCCGTAAAATGGCATCTCGCCCATAGCAGTTGGTTTTTTGAGACCTTCGTGCTGGACGCTGCGGCACCCAACTATCGCCATTACGATCCGGCGTTTCGCGTGCTGTTTAATTCCTATTATCAAAGCGTCGGCAAACAATACGACCGACCGCGACGTGCCCTGCTCACGCGTCCCAGCCTGGACGAGGTGAAATGCTATCGCGGTCACGTTGACGAGCAGATGGCGCCGTTACTCGCACATGCTGAACGTCTTCCCAAAGCAACGCTAGCCGTGATTGAACTGGGCTTAAATCACGAGCAGCAGCACCAAGAATTAATGCTCACGGATCTGAAGCATTTGTTTTCGTTTAACCCGCTTCATCCGGCTTATCAACAGCGATCACTCACGCGCGCCGCGCCAAAAATGAACGCGCTTGAATGGGTTGACATCGACGCTGGCCTGATCGAAATAGGTCATGACGGATGCGACTTCGCGTTCGACAACGAAGGCCCGCGACATAAGGTGTATTTGCGACCCTATCGCTTGGCATCGCGCTTGATCACCAACGCGGAATTTCTCGAATTCATCGCGGCGGGCGGTTATGAGCGGCCGGAATTTTGGCTGTCGGACGGCTGGAATAAATTGCGCGCGGAAGTCTGGCAACATCCGCTTTATTGGGAACGAAAAGATAGCACATGGTTTTGTCACACGCTGAATGGTTTTCAAGCCTTGAATGGCGACGAGCCCGTATGTCACGTCAGCTTTTACGAAGCGGATGCCTATGCGCGTTACGCCGACGCGCGTCTACCGACGGAAGCGGAGTGGGAGCACGCCGCAACGGCTGCCTCACAGGAAGGGAATTTCGTCGAGAGCGGAAATTTACATCCGGCGCCCGATACCGATAGCGATAAAAAACTCGCGCAACTTTTCGGCGATGTGTGGGAGTGGACCGCCAGCCCCTACGCGCCCTACCCCGGCTTCAAGCCGCCCGCCGGCGCGCTCGGCGAATACAACGGCAAATTCATGTGTAATCAAATGGTGTTGCGCGGCGGCTCCTGCGTGACACCGCGCGCTCACATACGCCCCAGCTATCGCAACTTCTTTCCGCCCGACGCGCGCTGGCAATTCAGCGGCATACGGCTGGCTCGCGATGCCTAAGCGCAACAGAACACCTGCCTGGAAAGCCAATCCCACAAAAGGGGACAAGTATCCATGCGCCTCTCCGGCATACTCTCTAGACCTTTTCTAACGCTTGGCTAAGGTCTTCTAGTAAGTCTTGTATCGCTTCAATTCCTACGGAGAGACGAATCACGTCATCGGTGATGCCCGCCGCCTGGCGTTGAGCACGCGGCATACCGTAGTGGCTCATGGTGGCCGAATGATTGATGGTGGATTCGATGCCGCCCAACGAATCGGCAATGCCAAAAACCTGGGTCGCGCCGAGCAGCGTTTTCGCTGCCGCTAGCCCCCCCCTAATCTTAAACGACACCACACCTCCAAAACCTTTTTGCTGGCGCACGGCAAGGTCGTGACCGGGATGACCAGTTAGTCCGGGATAAAAAACCGCGTCGATCTTTGTCTGGCCGTGCAAAAAATCCGCTATGGCAGCAGCATTCTCTTGGTGTTGTTTGAGCCGCAACGCCAATGTCTTGCTACCGCGCAATGTAAGCCAGCAATCGAACGGGCTTGCCACCAAGCCGTAGGATTTCGCGGCAAACTGCAGCTTCTTCAAATGCGCTTCCTCCCGCGCAACCACAACGCCGCTGATGAGATCGGCGTGGCCATTAATGTACTTGGTGGTCGAATGCATGATGATGTCGGCACCGTAATCAAACGGTCGCTGCAACAGCGGCGTCATGAAGGTGTTATCGACGATGAACGTGAGCTCATTTTTCTTAGCAAATTCTCCAACACGGGCTAGGTCGACAATATTAAGCAAGGGATTGGTAGGCGATTCAGCCCAGACGATGCGCGTCTCCGGTCGCAACGCGGTCTGCATGGCACTAACATCATTTAAATCTACAAAGGAAAACGTGAGCTTGCCCTGCTCTTGCATTAAGCCCAGCAACCGCGCTGCGCCGCCGTAACAATCGTGACTGATGATCACGTGTATGTTGCCGTCAAAGGCCGCTAGCACCGTCGAGAAGGTTGCCACACCGGTGGCACAGGCGATCGCGCCAATGCCGCCTTCTAGATCTGCGATCAAACTTTCCAACACGTGGCGAGTTGGATTACTCGCACGGGAATATTCATAACCTTTGCTTTCACCCAGCGCCTCGTAGCGAAATACCGAGGTCTGATACAACGGTGCGGTGATACTGTTGTAGGCGCTGTCGAGTTCTTGGCCTGCGTGTATAAGTCGAG
>JBDSJK010000148.1:0-4886 GCA_039917535.1 Burkholderiales bacterium | reverse complement strand
CACGTCCATGCAGGAAGCGCTTACCCGTCCTTATCCGCCGTATGAGGCGGTTGGCATCCGTAACGCTGAAGGTGACTACAACCAGCTCGCCACGAGCCTGCTGCAGAACGAGAACGAGTTCTACGGTACCATCCGCCCTAAACGCGTCATTTTCCCAGACGAGCGGCCGCTGCACGCGCTGCGTGAGCGCGGTGTCGAGTACATCGAGGTGCGTTGCATGGATCTCGACCCGTTTGTCCCCGTCGGTATTGGCCCGGATGCGATGCGATTCCTCGACGTGTTCCTGCTGCATTGCCTACTTACCGAGAGCCCACCGGACACGCCGCGGGAGATCGCTGCGCTGGCGCGCAACCAACAGCGCGCAGCCGCACATGGTCGCCAACCGGGTCTGCGCCTGGAACGCGGCGGGGGCGAGGCACCGCTAACCGCGTGGGGCGAGCAGGTGATTGAGGAGTGCGCGCCGATCGCGGCGGCGCTTGACGTTGTTCATGGTGGCGCAGACTACCGCAACACGCTGATGGCGGCGGCGGCCACGCTGGGCGACGCCGCTTCCGTTCCGTCAGCGCGCGTGCTGAGCAGGATGGCGAAGGACTTCGACAACTCCTATGTTCGCTTCATCCTAGCCCAATCTGAGCAAACGAAGAACGCCCTGATACAATTTCCTTTCTCCTCCGACATCGCAGTCCGGTTCAGCGACCTGGCGCGGGAATCAATCGAAGAACAGCAAAGAGTCGAGGCGGCGGACACGATGCCTTTCGAGGTTTACCGGGAGAAATATCAATCAACAGAACGCCTGGGGGTCCCGGCCAAATTGAGAAATAGTGACTAATACCGTTAGGTGGCAATGAATGGACGTAGATGTCTATACGCGCGCGGATTTGCGCAAAACATGAGGTGATGGACAGCGTTCAACGGTTACGCGCCGAAACTAGCGGAAAGCAGCTATCTACGCTCTCCGCCGCACCGGCTACTTTTTCGTTGCCTTATCGAACACCCCTCGATACTCGCCGTACCCTTCCTTCTCCAAGTCTTCCGTGGCGATGAAGCGCAGCGCGGCGGAGTTCAAGCAGAAACGCTTGCCAGTGGGTGCGGGACCATCGTTGAATACATGACCGAGATGCGAATCGGCATGCTTGCTCCGCACTTCGGTGCGCACGCTGAAGAATTTACGGTCTTCCTTCAACGCGACATTCGCCGGAACCAGCGCGCGGCTAAAGCTCGGCCATCCCGTGCCAGAATCATATTTGTCGAGGGAACTGAACAATGGTTCGCCCGAAACGATGTCGACGTAAATGCCGGCGCGCTTATTGTCCGCGTAAGCGTTGCGAAACGGCGCTTCAGTTCCCTCATGCTGCGTGACCTTGAACTGCTCGGGTGTGAGTTTTTGCTTAAGCTCGCGTTCGCTTGGTTTTTTGAACTTCGCCGCATCCCACGCCATCGCATTGCTCCCTAGTAGTAGGCCAAATAAGACAATTATCACGTGTTTCATTCGCACATCCTTCTTAAATGTACCTGTTGCCTAACACGGATCTGTCGCAAATCTGCTTATGAGCTTACAAGCGCTGATATCTCATGATCTTCTCAAGCAGGTTTAGCGCGTGCGAGCGTGGGCCGCCGGCAAGGTGCTAAGTTGATCAGGCCTTATTGAAGGGAGGTCCTCGCTCAATGAGAGGTAAAGTTTATCATCGGTTAAAGGACGCGTCTCTCGCGCCCACAATTCGATACAGGCGGGAATGCGCGCCTGCATCAATGAGCGTTATCAAACACAGCCAATCTGATACGGTATTACGCAGCCCTTCGATACCGGCGCAGTCGCCGTGTACAACTAGGCCACATGTAGAAAACAGACCTTGACAAAACGTCGCTTACCGCATGACTTGTAAATTTCTCGTACTCGCTCTATGTTGGCACTGGTCATTAATGCTAGCCAGGAGCTTTAAATATGCTAGCAAGAGCGTCATTAGCGCTAGCGTAGGGTGGTATGTTTCGACTCGTCGAATCCATTTTCAAGGATGTTAGCTTTCGGATGAGGTCAAGTTTCGATGAATCGCTTACCTTCCATACCTTTTTCACGCAATTGTTTTTGCCAATGTGGGCAATCTCGATCAAGCCAAGCCTGCCACGCCTCTTGCGCGCCGACGAGATTCAGCACGTCGGTAAAATTCCTACATTGCTGAATGTAAACTGCCCCAACGGTTATCGTCGGCGCCTGATGTAACTGACACGGAATATAGTCCGGCGCTAACCAATCGCGAAGCCAACGCGGCGCCGTGATGTCCTCGCGATTCAAGAACAAGCAGATCGGACACAACGACAGTTTCCACCGAGATGTGATCCATTCACTAGGTGTTTGGATCGCGTCGATCCGGTCGCGTGACAGGCGCGCAAGTTCGGCGATCCGATTGATAGCTTCATCGACTAACGGTGGCATGAGCAGCCACCCCACTGAGCGTTCTAGTGTTGGCAGCTTGATATCATTTTGTTGGGCAAATTCTATTACTGACATCCGGTAGCGTGCCGCCAGTCGGCCGATCCAACTGCCCATCGCTTCGTCCGGGAACGGCCGCGGCGCACTCGGCCACGGCTGGGCTCTACGCATGGACACGTTTGGCCTGCTCTAGGTGAGCAAGCGTGATTTGTTCCGTACCATCGCCGATCGCCAACTCAGCAGCGTGGGTCAGTATCTTCGACAACTGGCCTGTGAGGCCATTACATTGGGAAACGAGATATTGCACGATCGAGCGTTGCGCCAGATTGGATGCCTTCCTGAGCGGAATAACCCGCTCGAAGGCACTAAGGAGCCGGCGAAACTCGTCGTTCTCCCGCCACTGCGGCAATTCGAAAGGCGTGAAGCGGCTTTTCATTTGCGGATCCGTCTGGAGCGCGATATTGGCTTCGTCGGTACCCCCTAATACCACGGCCATGCGTAAATCATTGGCCAGGTATTTAAGCAAATTGAGTGAAGCTCGCTGCTCCCGATAACTGCCCGTCAGCATATTGTGCACTTCGTCAACGATGAGGACGCGAGGCCGTATGCGACGTAGTAGCTCTCGAGTTAGGCGTTCCAAGGTGGACACGCTGGCCCGCTCACTATGCGGTGCATGCAGCTCAAACAATAAGGCGCTATAAAAGCGATGCTGGTCCGGCGTTGCGGGCATCTGCACGTAAATAATTTCGCGTAGATCCACCCCTTTCTTGTCGTCGAATGTTGGCGGGTGTTGACGCTGAAACTTGCGAATGATTTGGGTCTTGCCGATGTCGGATTCACCATGCAAGACCATGCACGGCATTCTCTCGCGCTCCGGGGTGTCGAATAACCATTGAAGTTTTTCAAGGGCTTGAACCGCTCTGGGATAGTCGATCCACCGGTCACGGCGTAGATTGATCATGCGCGTCTTGCCAATACGCGAGGGTCCGTAGATCAAGGCGCCCGGAATGCGGTAGCGCAAGCAACGCATGATCAGGTCGTGAAAGGTCTCGATCGCGGGGGTGGGGATGCGGTAATTGCCATTCTCGATCGGGTGCAAGCCCGCGGCAACCGGTCGTTCGGAATCGGATTCATTACTCATGATCATTCTCCCTTTTGAAAGTTAGGTGACATAGCCCGTGCCAATGGTCAGCTTCTGCGGCTCGATGCGTTTCGGCGTGGCGGGCGCCGGTGGGTTTGACGCTTGGCTAACGGATTCGCCTTCTTGCGCGGATGCCGGCGCCGATTTCGGTGGCCGGCGACTAGGTTGGGTCACAATCGGCGCCCCCGCCAGAATGCGCAGCGTACGTCCCAGCTCGCTGGCGGCGCGGCGCGACTGCTTGGCTTGTTTGATCTTGGCTTGGACGTAGTCGCCCAGGAATGTTCGATCGATACTGGCACGCAGCCGTTTGCTGACGCTTTGCCGCAATATCTCGCGGCGCAGCGTGATGTCATGTGCGAACTCCGCCCACGCCCCTTGCGCCTTGAGTACGCCGATTTCGGTTCCGTCCGTCAGGAACGCGCGCACGGTGCGCAGGTCTTGGCTGTTGTAGTACAAACGGACTTCCTTGCCCAGCCATATTCCCGTCGAGGCGAGCACATCATTGGTATAGCGCACCTGCAGAAAGTTGATATGCGGGCGGATGCCTTGCGCCAAATAACCGCGCACCCGCGTGCGCTTCTGCGTTTGCATCAGATATAAGGTTTGTCGTTTGGCTTGCGGTAGCCAATTCAGCATGACGCCACGACCACGGATCGCGTGTTCGAGCGTTTCCATGGGGGTGTGCGCAAACAGTCCCGCATGCGGCGTGCCGTTATAGTCGGCGATGCTGACTTCGAGCAATTGTTCCAGCTCGCTGATCGACACAAACAAACGCAGATCGCCGTGCGGTCGGCTGATCGCTCGCTTGAGATCGTGCGGCGAGCTGCCCGTGTAGCCGGGTAGGCGGGCGGAGAATCGTTGCGCGAGCGTGCCGAAGAAGCGCTCAATATACGGACGATCATCGGGCGAATGCGGTGGCCCCGCTGTCAAACAGCGTGCAATACTTTCCAGATTAGGGGTGGAAACAGCGTCCAATAGTTTCCACCTCAGTGTATAACCATCCGGTATTTGAGCCGGAGGTATCTGGAGTGTTTTATATGGACATCATTTACGAAATTCGCCGGAGACATTCGGTACAAAAGCAAACGATCACAGCCATTGCCCGAGAGATGGGAATCTCTCGCCCGACGGTACGTAAACATCTCAACACGGTCGAAGCACCCAAGTATGAGCGAGTGCAGCCCGCTTCCCCGAAGCTGGGTCAATTTGAGGAACAGATAACGAAGTGGCTGGAAGAAGAAGCCAAACTACCGCGGCCACGCCGCCGCACCGCTCATCGACTATTTGAGTCCTTACAAGAAATCGGCTACAGCGGCG